>JASFRI010000200.1:0-7578 GCA_050115015.1 Acidobacteriota bacterium | reverse complement strand
GCGGCGAACAACTGGTCGATGGTCGCGGTCCATGGGCCGTTCACCGTCGACCGGACACCCCCGGGCGTCTCCCCGCTCCTCGTGGACTACTGGGGGCAGGATCCGGACGCCGTGACCCTCGAGTGGATCCCGGACGCCCGGACCGCCGGCTACCAGATCGACCGCGCGCTGACCCCGGACTTCGCGGTCCACGACACGTTCACGACCACGTCCTCGGGCTGGATCGACGTCTCGCCCCCCGCCGAGGCCATCGTCTACTATCGCGTCCGCGGGGTGAACGCCTGCGGCGTCCTCGGGGATTGACGGGCCGTGCCTTGAACAAATCGGCGATTCCCCCGTAGATAGGGGTAAGCCGGCTCGTGCGGGGGGCGCACGGGCTCCGACGTCAACCGGTCCTGGAGCGTTCCGGGGCCCACGCGACGGGAGTTCCCGATGAGACAACAGCGCGTCCCCCCGATCCGATCCTCCCTGCTGTGCCTGACCCTGCTGGCTACGCTCCTGGCGGCCTCTCCGGAACCCGGAGGCGCCTCCCGACCTGGCCCCGGTCCCGGAACCTATACGCTGGAGCCGGAGGGGGACTCCATCCGCATCCCCTTCGAGATGTTCCGCGGTGACATCCGGATGAACGGCCGCATCAACGGCCACGAGGCACGAATGCTGATCGACAACGGCGCATTGTGGGATCAGCTGCTCTTCTTCGGCAGCGAGAGCGTCGATGCGCTCGGTCTCGAGCGCGAGGGCAAGATCCAGGTGGGCGGCGCAGGCTCGGGGGCGGTCTCCCTTTCCGACCTCGCGGAGGGGATCGAGGTGCGCTTCGAGGGCGTCGATGGGCGCACTCTCACGTTCCACGATCAGGTCGGCATCATCACACCCTACGAACCGGGGGAGCCGAACCCGTGGTGGGGGTCCGAGGGACAGGTCAGCGCACAGTTCTTCAAGCACTTCCTCGTGGAACTGGACTTCGAAGACGGGATCATCACCCTCACGAAGCCGGAGAGGTTCCAGGCCGAGGGGAAGGGGCGGCCGATCCCGATCACGCCGATGCAGGCATCGCCGTCGTGGTCGATCCCCGGGCGGCTCACCCTGCACGACGGACGTTCGCTGGATCTCGACCTCACCATGGATCTGGGATGGAACGAGCCACTGGGGATCACCACCGGCCAGACTCACGATATCCGGGTGCCCGCGGGCCTCGAGCGGCAGCCCCTGGGGGTCGGCGCCCAGGGCCGCATCTTCGGCTACCTGGGGACGGTGCCGGCGCTGGAGATCGGGGCACACCGCCTCGGGGACATTCCCACCACCTACGCCTCCATCGAGGACGGAGGCTCCCGCGGTGATGAGGTCCTGGTGGGGATGGGGATCTTCCGCCGCTTTCATGTCGTGTTCGACTATCCGGGCCACCGGGTCTTCCTGCGTCCGAACGCCCACTTCGACGATCCCTTCGATCCGGCGGAGGGACGCGCCCAGCCGCAGGATGGGGAGGATGGACCCGGTGGGGAAGGCTCCCCGGACGACGGGGGCTCCGGCGCCCGGACCGATGCCGGGAGCCGGCGGGGGCTATAGACGGACCCGGCGGAGACGCAGGGCGTTCCCGACCACGGAGACCGAGCTGAGGCTCATCGCGGCGGCGGCGATCATCGGGCTGAGGAGGATGCCGAAGAAGGGAAAGAGGATCCCCGCCGCCACCGGGACGCCCAGCGAGTTGTAGACGAAGGCGAAGAACAGGTTCTGGCGGATGTTGCCCATCGTCCGGCGGCTCAGCCGGCGCGCCTTGACGATCCCCCGCAGGTCCCCCTTCACCAGGGTGACGCCGGCGGACTGCATGGCCACGTCCGTCCCGGTCCCCATCGCGATGCCCACCTGCGCCTGGGCCAGGGCCGGCGCGTCGTTGATGCCGTCCCCCGCCATGGCGACCGAGCGGCCCTCCTCCTGCAGCCGGCGGACCACCTCGTTCTTGCGCTCCGGCAGGACCTCGGCCTCGACGGCATCGATCCCGAGCTTCCGCGCGACGGCCTCGGCGGTCGTGCGGCTGTCCCCGGTCAGCATCAGGACCCGGATCCCGTCCCGGTGCAGCGCCTCCAGGGCCTCCGGCGTGGAGCCCTTGATCGGATCCGCGACGCCCAGGAGGCCCGCCGGACGGCCGTCGATCGTCACGAACATCACGGTCTGCCCGTCGGCTCGCAACTCCTCCGCCCGCTCCGCGAGAGGACCCGGATCGACCCCGTCTTGCTCGAGCATCGAGCGATTCCCGAGAAGCACGGCCTTTCCCTCGACCCGGCCGCGAACCCCCTTGCCGGTGACCGACTCGAAGTCCTCGACGGGCCCCGGCGTCAGGGAGCGCTCCTCGGCGCCGCGGAGGATCGCCGCCGCCAGCGGATGCTCGCTCCCCCGCTCGAGGCCGGCGGCAAGACGCAGGAGGTCCCCCTCGCCGATCTCCCCGGTGGCCTCCACCGTGACGAGGCGCGGGCGGCCCTCGGTCAGGGTGCCGGTCTTGTCGACCACCAGCGTGTCGATCTTCTCCAGCACCTCCAGGGCCTCCGCGTCACGGATCAGCACTCCCGCCTGGGCACCGCGGCCCACGCCGACCATGACCGACATCGGCGTGGCCAGGCCCAGCGCGCAGGGGCAGGCGATGATCAGGACGGCGACCGCGTTGACGAGGGCGTAGACCATTGCCGGCTCGGGGCCCCAGAGGGACCATGCGAGAAAGGCGATGACGGCACTGATCACGACCGCCGGCACGAAGTAGCCCGCGACCACGTCGGCCAGCCGCTGGATGGGGGCGCGGCTGCGCTGGGCCTCGCTCACCATCCGCACGATCTGCGCCAGCATCGTCTCGCTGCCGACCTTCCCGGCTTCCACGAGCAGGCCGCCCGTCTGGTTGATCGTGGCCCCGATGACTGGATCCCCCGGGCCCTTCTCCACGGGGATCGGCTCGCCGGTGATCATCGACTCGTCGAGGCTCGAGCGCCCCTCCAGCACCACTCCGTCCACCGGGATCTTCTCCCCCGGCCGGATGCGAAGCCGGTCGCCGACCCGGAGCGCCTCCAGCGGCGCGTCCTCCTCCGTCCCGTCCTCGCCGACGCGACGGGCCGTCTTCGGCGCCAGGCCCAGAAGGTCCCGGATCGCCCCGCCGGTGGAGCGGCGGGCGCGGAGCTCCAGTACCTGGCCGAACAGCACCAGCGTCACGATCACCGCGGCGGCCTCGAAGTACACGGGCACCACGCCGGTATCCGGCTCGCGGAACGCGTCGGGGAACCAGCCGGGCGCCAGGGTCGCCACGAGGCTGTAGAGCCACGCCGTCCCCGTCCCGATGGCGATCAGCGTGAACATGTTGAGGTTCAGGGTCCGGATCGACCGCCAGCCGCGCGCGAAGAACGGCCATCCGCCCCACAGGACCACCGGGCTGGCCAGGGCCAGCTCCAGCCACCGGCCCGCTCGCGGGGAGATCCACCCCTGCACGGGGATGCCCACCATCCCCCCCATGGCCAGGACGAGGACCGGGGCGGTGAGCAGGGCCCCCACGGCGAACCGGAGCGTCATGCGCCGGAGCTCCGGATCGTCCTCCTCCTCGGCCGTCACGGTCGTCGGTTCCAGGGCCATGCCGCACTTCGGGCAGTCCCCCGGGGCGTCCTGGACCACCTCGGGGTCCATGGGGCAGGTGTACGTCGCTCCCCGTGGCGCCGGCGCGGTGGGGGCCGGCCGTTCGCCGAGGTAGGCCCCGGGGTCGCCCTCGAACTTCGCCTGGCAGCCCCCGCAACAGAAGTGGTAGTCCCGCCCGTCGAGGTGGCTCCTGTGGGGCGTGGAGTCCGGATCCACGTCCATGCCGCAGACGGGGTCCCTCGTGGTGGAGGCGGGGCGGTCGTGCCCGCAGCATCCCGGGGTTCCTCGCGTTCCGTGTTCCATGGAAGCGCTCCTCGCTTCAGCCGCCGCTCCTGCCCTCGATTTGTTCGAGCAGGGAGCGGGACTCCGGGTCCTCCGGGTCGAGGTGGACGGCCTGCCGGGCCGCCCTCGTGGCCGCGGCCTTGCGCCCGTCCTTGTAGTATGCCGCCGCCAGGTTCCTCCAGATCAGAGGGTTGCCGGACTGCAGCCCGACGGCGACCTCGAGCTGCCGGATCGCCTCCGGCAGGTCTCCCTGCCGCTCGCGGGTGACCGCCAGGATCGTCCGGGCGGTGACATGAGTCGGGTCGAGATCGACCGCCCGCTGCAGCGCCCCGGCCGCGGCGGCCCAGTCTCCCTCCAGGGCAGCGGCCTTCCCCCTCTCGAAGTCGGTGAGGGGCACCGGCGGTGCTTCCGGCGAGGTCCGCCCGTCCAGCGCCTGGAGCGCCGCCGCCGCCTCCCGGTCCCCGGGAGAGCGCTCCAGGTAACGTCGCAGCGCCGCCGCGGCCGACCGCAGGTTGCCGCGCTCCACGAGGACCTGCGCGAGCCGGTATGGGGCGTCGGACCAGGCCGGACCCGTCTCCTCCGCCAGCTTCAGCTCCAGGACCGCCGCGTCGAGTTCGCCAAGCTCGCGGTAGGCCTTCCCGAGCAGCAGGTGATCGAACGAGTACTCGTGCTCCTCCACCAGGCGGAGCTGCGTCGGTGCCCACAGCAGCAGCACCGCCGCGGTCCCCACCAGGGCGGGCCCCCAGCGCCGCTCGGCGAACGCCGTCAGCAGCCAGGCCAGGGAACCTCCGGCGAGTGCGAGCAGCCCCGGGGCCGCCGGCAGGCGGTACCGTCCGGTCACGAAGAAGATCACCGGCACCGCCAGCATGGACAGGCTGGCGCCCGAGGCCAGCACCCAGGCGCGAAAGCCGGGAAATGCGTGGCGCTCCGCCCGGAGGCGCCCGGCCCCCAGGCCGATGCCGACGACCCCGAGGGGCAGGAGCGCGGCGAAGGGGAGGGTTCGCTGCAGCGACGGCGCGAAGCGCTCCGCGACGAAGTAGGCGTTCAGGTGGTTCGGGATCTCGTAGCGGTTCACCGCCAGCAGGAGCTTGTGCCCGAGCAGCCCCAGGGCCGCGGACGGATCCGACAGGAGGTAGCTGCCGGCCCGACGGGCCCAGTAGGCCGACACCTCCGAGGGGCGCAGCGGTCTGCCGGCGGCCGCCTCGGCGCGCTCCCGGGCGCTCTCCTGGAGGCGCGTCGCGTCGAGGCCGGATCCCGGCGGCACGACGAAGGCGCCCGTGGCGCCGCGGTGATTGCCGATGAACAGGTTCACGCCTGCGTTCGCCGCGACCAGCACCGTGTCCCCCGCGGCGAGGTTGTGTGCCGTCACCGGGAGGATCGCCAGCAGGGCCCCGAGCGCCAGTGCGCCGGACCGGATCCAGGCTGCGCGATCGCGCAGGGGCCAGCCGACCACGAGTGCGGCGATCCCGACGACGAGGAGCACCGCCGGGGCCAGGAGGCAGGCCGTGCCCAGCAGCAGGCCCGCCGCGACGGCAAGGGCCGGGCCCCGGCCCCGCACCGTCGCCAGCAGGCCGAACGTGAGGAGGCTCACCGCCAGGGAAGCGGGAAGCACCTCGAGGTCGTGGAACACCATCGGCCCGTAGATCGCCGCCCCGATCCCGGCGGCCCATCGCGCCAGCGGCAGGTGCGGCCACACGGCCCCCGCAAGGAGGGCGACGGCGGCACAGGCGAGGCTTCCCACCAGGGACTGGACCACCGCGACCGGCAACCAGCCGCCGCCGAAGAGGCTCTCGACCGCCGCGAGGAAGAACGGGTATGCGGGGGCGCTCTGGAAGAAGACCCCGATCGCGTCGACCTGGCCGGCCCGGATGCGGCCCGCGGTCTCGAGGTACAGAAGGGAGTCGCCGACCATCACCCGGGTGAAGGGCGTCCCGAGGAGCGACAGCAGCGAGACGGAGCGCACGATGAGCGCCACGAGGAAGGAGACCACCGCGGTCAGCGGGCCTTGCGCGCGTATCGTGAGCTCCATCAGGGTTGCGGAATACCATAGGGATGGCACGCGGTCAACGCGCGCGTCGCCCCGGCGTGTTGCATCATCTCCCCGAGGGTGCGAGAATCACCGCTGGCACGTCGATATCCTCTCACCGAACGCGTCGTGGGCCCCAAGGGGCCCGCGGGTCGCAGCCTGCAGGGAGCCGGCTTGGAGCGCAAGAACGCCCGTCGCAGCGCCGTCCTCGAGGAGATCGAGGAGCGGGGAGGGTTGACCCCCGGGGTCGCGGAGCAGGTGGCCGCGGAGACCGGAGTCCCCGCGGCGGACGTGTTCGGCGTCGGGACGTTCTACACGCTGCTCCGCAAGCGGGGAGTCCCGCGGGTGTGCCAGGGACTCTCGTGCCGCCTGTCGCCGGAATGGGCCACCCGGGACGCGGAGCCGGTGAGCTGTCTCGGACAGTGTGATCGGGCCCCGGCCGCCCTCGACGCCGATCTGGAGCTGGTGGCCGGGGCCCCCCCGGGCGCCGTCCTTCCCGACGATCCCGACCTGCCCATCAACCTCGGCGGCCCCGATGCCGCATCCTGCGACCTGCTCGAGCGCGCGCGCGCGATGGGCCCGGAGGCGGTGATCGAGGAGATCCGCGCGTCCGGCCTGCAGGGCCGCGGCGGCGCCGGATTTCCCGCCCACGTGAAGTGGTCGGCGGTGCGGTCGGCGGCGGACGGGACACGCTACGTCGTGGTCAACGCCGACGAGGGGGAGCCCGGGACGTTCAAGGACCGAGAGATCCTGCTAAGGCATCCCCACCGGCTCCTCCAGGGAATGGCCATCGCCGCGGCGACCGTGGCGGCCGGCGAGGCCTTCATCTACATCCGTGGCGAGTTCCGCGAGGCCCGCCGGCGGCTGGAAGGCGCCATCGCCGCGGCCGGCCCCGCCCTGTCCGGGCTGGAGATCCGGATCGTCTCCGGCCACGGCGCCTACATCTGCGGGGAGGAGACCGCCCTGCTCGAGGCGATCGAGGGACGCCGTGGGATGCCGCGCCTCAAGCCGCCATTCCCCACCGAGGCCGGACTGTGGGGCCGGCCGACGCTGATCCACAACGTCGAGACGCTGGCCTGCGTTCCCGACATCGTCCGGCGCGGCGGCGGGCGCTTCCACGCCCTCGGCCGCACCGAGCCCGGCATCAAGCTCTACTGCGTCTCCGGCCACGTCGTCCGTCCCGGGGTGTACGAGTTGCCCCTCGGGGTGACGCTGGACGAGCTGGCCGCCGCCGCCGGCGGCTACGTGGGAACGCCGCGGGCGTTCTCGCCCGGCGGCGCCAGCTCGGGGTTCCTGCCGATGGGGGAGCGGGGCCGGCCCCTGGACTTCGGGAGCCTCAAGGGTGCGGGGAGCATGCTGGGCTCCGCCGGCGTGGTCGTCCTGAACGACACCGTCGACATGCGCCGGGCCGCGCTGTGGCAGCAGGCCTTCTTCGAGGCGGAGACCTGCGGACAGTGCGCGCCGTGCCGGATCGGCTGCCGGGTCCAGCGGCGGGCGCTCGAGGGCTACCTGGAGACCGGGGATGCCGGCCGGCTCGCCCACGTGAGCGACGTCCACTGGGAGATGGAAGAGGGCTCCATCTGCGGACTGGGGATGGTGGCCAGCCTGCCGCTGGTCTCCGCCATGAAGCACTTCCCGGAGGACTTCTCATGAGCTCCCGCGCCGGG
>JASFRI010000199.1:0-7612 GCA_050115015.1 Acidobacteriota bacterium | reverse complement strand
GTGGGCTCGAAGCCCGCGGGCAGCTGGTCCCGCCCCGCCGCGAACCACCAGGCCGCGAACAGGATGGCCAGGACGCCGGCGAGGATCGACTGGGCCCAGAACGAGGTGGAACCGAACGCGAGGATCGCAGCCGCGAGGACGAGCACCACGAGGATCTCGAAGAGGCGACCCCGTTCAGCCCGCATCACGCTCCCCCGCCGTCCACGATGCCACGGTCCGCCGCAGCCCTTCCTCCATGCTGACGCGGGCCTCCCAGCCCAGGTGCATCCGTGCCAGGGAGGAATCCGCCTGGGAATGAGGGACGTCCCCGGGCCGGGGCGGTCCGAACCGTGCGGCCACGTCCACCCCGAGGAGATCGCGTAGCATGTCGAGCAGCTGCAGCAAGGTGACGCGCCGTCCCGCCGCGACGTTGTAGGCCCGCCCCCAGGCGCCGGGGGCCGCCTCCATCCCCCGGAGATTGGCCTCCACCACGTCCGCGATGAACGTGAAATCCCGGGACTGGGTGCCGTCCCCATGGACCAGCGGCGACTCCCCGCGGCCGAGCGCGGAGATGAACTTCGGGATCACCGCCGCGTACTCCGAGGTCGGATCCTGGCGCGGGCCGAAGACGTTGAAGTAGCGCAGCGCGACCGTCCCGAGCCCGTATAGATGATGGAAGACCCGGCAGTAGTGCTCCGCGGTGAGCTTCCCGGTCGCGTACGGCGACAGGGGGCGCGGGGGCATGCTCTCCACCTTCGGGAGCTCGGGGGAGTCCCCGTAGACCGACGAGGAGGAGGCGTAGACCAGCCGGGGCACCCCGGCCTCCCGGGCCGCGATGAGCAGGCCCAGGGTGCCGGTGGTGTTCACCCGGTGGCTCTCCAGGGGGTCCTTCACCGAGCGCGGCACGGAGGGGAGCGCCGCCTGATGAAAGACGCCGTCGACCCCCGCGAGGGCAGGGCGCAGGCGATCCAGGTCCCCGAGGTCGCACTCGATCAGGTCGAAGCGCCCCGCCGGAAGGCCACGGGCGAACCCCAGGTTCAAGGCCCTTCCCGTCGATAGGTTGTCGACGACCCGCACGCTGTGGCCATCGCCGAGGAGCCGCTCGACGATATGGGACCCGATGAACCCGGCGCCCCCCGTTACGAGGTAGGTCGGCCCGGAGGACATCCCTTCACCGTCCGACGCCCACGTAGCGGAAGCCCGTCTCGCGCATCTCGGACGGCTCGTAGACGTTGCGCAGATCCACGAGGACCGGCCGGGCCAGGGAGTCCCGGAGCCGCTGCAGGTCCAGATTGCGGAACTGGTTCCACTCGGTCGCAAGGACCACCAGGTCGCATCCCTCGGCGGCGGAGTACTCGTCCGCGGCCCGTTCCAGGGAGGGAAGTACCTCGAGGGCTTCCTCCAGCGCCGCCGGATCGTAGGCGCGGACGGTGGCCCCCCCCTCCAGCAGCCGGGAAGCGATGGCCAGAGCGGGAGACTCCCGGACGTCCGAGGTGTTCGGCTTGAAGCTGAGCCCCAGCATCGCGATCTTAACCCCCCGGAGGCTCCCTCCCGCGGCGGTGCGGATCTTCTCCACCATCAGCTGCTCCTGCCGCGCGTTGGCCTCGATGGCTGCTCCCACGATCTTGAGCTCGAGGCCGTTGTTCGTGCCGATGGACCGCAGCGCCTGGGTGTCCTTCGGAAAGCAGGAGCCGCCGTAGCCGGGCCCCGGGTGCAGGAACTTCTTCCCGATCCGGTTGTCGAGACCCATGCCGCGGGCCACCTGATGGACGTCGGCGCCCACCTTCTCGCAGAGGATCGCCATCTCGTTGATGTAGGAGATCTTCACCGCCAGGAACGCGTTGGAAGCATACTTGATCATCTCGGCGGTGACCACGTCGGTCACCAGCACCGGGGCCTCGATGAGGTAGAGCGGCCGGTAGAGGTCCTTCAGGATCGCGATGGCCTGCTCGCTGCCGGCGCCGATCACGACCCGGTTGGGGCGCATGAAATCCTCGATGGCCGAGCCTTCCCGGAGGAACTCCGGGTTGGAGGCCACGTCGAAGTTGATGTCCCCTTTCCGGTGCTCCCGGATCAGCGCCTCGATCATCGCGCCGGTCCCCATCGGGACCGTACTCTTCGTGACCACGACCTTGTACTCGGTCATGTGCTCGGCGATCGATCGGGCGACGGAGCGCACGGCGCCCAGGTCGGCGGCACCCGAGGCATCCGGCGGGGTCCCCACCGCGATGAAGATGGCGAGGGCCTGCTCCACCGCCGCCTTCATGTCCGTCGTGAAGTGGAGCCTCCCCTCCTTCACGCCGCGCTGGATCAGCTCCTCGAGGCCGGGCTCGAAGATGGGCACCTGGCCCTCCTGGAGCGCGGCGATCTTCTCGGCATCGATATCGACGCTGGTGACCCGCACCCCGAACTCGGCGAAGCACGCGGCGGTCACCAGGCCGACGTACCCCGATCCCACGACAGCGATGTTCATTCCCTTTCCACCCTCCGGTCTCCCCCGCCACCTCGCCCGACCGGCAGCCGCCGCCGGCTCCAGCAGGGGGAACGGATCGAAGATGATTCGTAGAGAATAGGGTTCGTCGCCCGCAAAAGCAAGGATTCCATCAGCTTAGCAGCGATCCGGGCTTCTCCGCGGGGCCCGGGCCCGGCGGAGGTCACGGAACCTCCTAGCGATGTTCCCGGTACCAGGCCACGAACCGCCGCAGCCCCTCCTCCAGGTCCACCCGGGGCGCGTAACCGAGCTCCTCGCGGGCCCGGGAGATGTCTGCGTAGGTCACCCGGACGTCCCCCGGCTGGTCCGGCCGGCGCTCGATCCGCGGCTCCGTCCCCACCGCCTGCCCCAGCGCGGCGACGAGCTCTGCCAGGGAGACCGTCCGCGACTCTCCGAGGTTGTAGATCCGGAAGCCCTCGACCCGGTCGAGCGCCGCGAGAACCCCCCGGACGATGTCGTCGACGTAGGTGTAGTCCCGCCGGGTGCTGCCATCGCCGAACATCGTCAGCGGCTCGCCGGCGTCGATCTGCCGCACGAACCGGTGGATCGCCATCTCCGGCCGCTGGGAGGGGCCATACACCGTGAAGAACCGCAGGCAGAAGACGTCCAGGGCGAACAGGTGGTGGTAGGTGAAGCACAGCAGCTCCCCAGCGCGCTTCGTGGCCGCATAGGGGGAGATCGGCCGGTCCACGGGGTCGTCCTCGTGGAAGGGGGTCTTGTCGTTGTTCCCGTACACGGAGGAGGAGCTCCCGAACAGCACCTTCCGGACCTCGTGCCTGCGACACGCCTCCAGCAGCGCGACGGTGCCCCGCACGTTCACGTCCTGGTAGAGGGCGGGCTCCGCGATGGAGGGCCGCACCCCGGCGCGGGCCGCCAGGTGCACCATGGCGTCGAAGCGGCCCGACCGGAACGTCCTCTCCAGCGCGTCCTCGTCCCGGATATCCCCCTCCACGAGGCGATAGTCGCCGTTGTCCAGGAAAGGCCGGACATTGCGGCGCTTCACCGAAGGGTCGTAGAAGCCGTCGAACAGGTCGAGGCAGGTGACACGGTCCCCGCGGGCCAGAAGCGCGCGGGTCAGGTGCGAGCCGATGAAGCCGGCGCCCCCGGTGAGCAGCACGTGGCGGCCGGCGCTCATAGCTTGATGACCCGCCGGCGGTTCCGGCGGACGCCCTTCGTGGCGTTCCGGGTGTCCACGACCAGCCTGGAATGGTCCACCACCGACTGGTAGTCGACGTCGGAGTGGTCGGTGACGATCACCACGCAGTCCTGCTTCTTCAGCAGATCGGGGGTGAGCGCCGTCGACCGCACCATCCCGCCGTCGATGCGGACGCGCCGGACGAAGGAATCCGTCACGCTCACCCGGGCGCCACGGCGGGAGAGGAGCCGGTAAAGGTCGAGGGCGGGCGACTCCCGGGTATCCGAGGTGTCACGCTTGTAGGCCACGCCGACCAGCAGGATCTGCGAGCCCTTGACGCTCTTGCGGTGATCGTTGAGGCCGTCGACGATCTTCGTGACCACGTACTCCGGCATGAAGCTGTTGATCTCGCTGGCCAGCTCGATGAAGCGGGCCTGGTAGTTCAGCGTCTTCAGCTTCCAGGAGAGATAGTGGGGGTCGATGGGAATGCAATGCCCGCCGAGGCCCGGCCCGGGATAGAACGGCATGAAGCCGAAGGGCTTGGTCGCGGCGGCATCGATCACCTCCCAGACCTCGAGATCCAGGCGGTTGCACATCAGCGCGATCTCGTTGACCAGCGCGATGTTCACGCTGCGGAACGTGTTCTCGAGCAGCTTCACCATCTCCGCGGAGCGGCTCGAGGACACGGTGACGACATTCTCGATGGCCTGCTCGTAGAGGATGCGCGCGATCCGCCCGCAGGAGGCGGTGACCCCTCCGACCACCTTCGGCGTGTTGTGCGTCTGGTACACCCGGTTACCCGGGTCCACGCGCTCCGGGCTGAACGCGAGGTGGAAGTCGCGCCCGACCTTGAGTCCGGTGGCCTCCAGGCGCGGCAGGATGACCTCCTCCGTGGTACCCGGGTAGGTGGTGCTCTCGAGGACCACGAGCATTCCCGGATGGAGTCGCTCCGCGATCTCGTCCACCGCGGACACGATGAACGAGATGTCCGGATCCCGTGTCTTTCGAAGGGGCGTCGGGACGCAGATCAGCACGCAGTCCAGGTCGCGGATCACGTCGAAGGAGGTCGTCGCCGACAGCCGTCCTGCCGAGACCGCGTCCTTCAGGGCCGCCGAGGCCACGTCGCCGATGTAGGAGCGACCCTTCTCGATCCCGCGGACCTTGCTCTCGTCCAGGTCGATTCCCACGACCGGAAACCCCGCGCGGGAGAACTCCAGCGCCAGGGGCAGCCCCACGTAGCCCAGGCCCACGATCCCCACGTGCGCCCGATGGTCCAGAAGCTTCCGGCTGAAGGTCACCGCGGTCTCCCCCTCGAGGCCCGGCTCGCGGGCCCGCCACCCCTCCCGGTGCGAGATCCGGCGTCAGGTCGGGCTATTCTCCACATCGTGTCGATGGTTGTCCAATGACGCGGTGGACCGTCGCGGCCGGTCAGGAGCCCGGCGCGGGTGCGCCCGGCGTGTCCGCCCCGCGGGCATGAGCCCCCTTCTTCGCGTAGCGGTTCACCATCCACCGCAGCAGCCGGCTCTCCTGGATCCCCGTCACCACGTCCCGGATGCCCAGGTAGACCGCCGGGTCGTTCACGAAGGCGCCCAGGGAACCCTGTCCCCCGTCGATCTTCCGGGTGATGGAGGCCAGATGGCCCAGGGTGCGCTCCAGGTCCCCCAGCACCCGGTCCGCGTAGGCGGGATCGCTCAGCAGGCGCCCCACCAGCCCGTTCCCCTCGTCCAGCCGGCGGGTGACGCGACGCAGCGCCTGTGTGGTCTCCCGCAGGTCCGCCATGAGGGCGGCGCCGTCGCCGCCCTCCTGCAGCAGTCCGCCCAGCGGGGTCTTGGGATCCTGCGCGGCGTCCAGGACGTCGTCCAGGCGGCCCAGCACGCTGGTGATCTTGGAGGTGACCTCGTCGCGCAGCTCGGTGTCCGACAGCAGCGCGCCGGCGAGCCCCTCGCCCCGCTCCACCTGGCCGGTGATCCGGCGCAGGGAGCCGAGCGTGGCCGTGAAGTCCTCGACGGACTGCTGCCCGAAGGTGGGGTCCATCAGCAGGCGCCCCAGGACCCCTTCCTGACGCTGGATCCGGTCGAACACGAGGCGCAGGGTCGCGGTGATCGCCGCCAGGTCGTTGGCGATGCTGCTGCCCTGGGTGAACAGCTCCTCGTACTCGGATTGCGCCCGAAGCTCGGAGCCCGGAGGCAGGACGGGTTGATCCGGACTCCCCAGGGTCAGCTCGATGTAGCGATCCCCCGAGAGCAGTGTCAGCACCCGCAGCTTCGCGGTCGTATCCGCGCGCAGCCGCTCGGCATAGGCCCGGGTCACGCTCAGGGTCACCCGCAGGGACTGGCCGCCCACCATGTCCGGAAGGCTGATGGCCTTGACGACGCCGATCTGCACGCCGACGAGCTTCACCGGGGAGCCGGTCTGCAGGCCCTCGGCGTTCGGCAGGAGGACCGTGTACTCCACCTTCGGCGTGAACAGCGCCTGATCCTGTCCGATCAGCAGGATCGTGATCAGCAGGACCGCCGCCGCGGCCGAGATCACCAGCCCCACCATGAGATTCCGGTTCATGAAGGCTCCCCCCGTCCGGGCAGCTTCGGCCGCTGGCCCGGCTCCAGCCCCCCCGCGAGAAACCGCCCCAGCGAAGGCTCCTGACTCACCCGCGCCTCCGCCACGGTGCCGATGAACTTCATCTCGCCATCCAGCAGGAACGCGATCCGGTCCCCCACCATGAACGCGCTCTCGATGTCGTGCGTGACCACCACCGAGGTCACCCCGAGGCGGGCCTGCATGCTCCGGATCAACCGATTGATGTGGTTGGCGGTGATCGGGTCGAGGCCCGTGGTCGGCTCATCGTACAGGATCGCCTGCGGCTCCAGGGCGATCGCCCGGGCCAGAGCGACGCGCTTCCGCATCCCGCCGGAGAGATCCACCGGCATCAAGGACTCCACCTGGTCCTCCCCGAGTTCCACCAGCGAGAGCGTCTCGGAGACCCTCGCCGCGATCGCGCCCTCGTCCATGTCCGTGTGCTCCCGGAGGGAGTACGCCACGTTTTCGAACACGTTCATCGAGTCGAACAGCGCTCCCCCCTGGAACAGCATCGCCACCTTCTTCCGGGTCTCCACGAGGTCTTCCTCGGACAGGTGGCTGACCTCCACACCATCCACCCAGACGTCCCCTTCGTCCGGACGGTGGAGCCCGATGATGTGCCGCAGAAGGACGGACTTCCCGCTGCCGCTGGCCCCCAGTATCACGATGGTCTCTCCACGGAAGATCGGCAACCGGATCCCGCGGAGGACCTCCTTTCTCCCGAACGACTTGTACAGTCCCTCGAGGCGGATGAAGGCCTCCTCGGGCCAGGACGCCTCGGGGGTAGGCGGCGCGCCCATCTCAGAGGAACACCAGGAAGATCTTCGTCAGGAAGAAGTCCGAGCACAGGATCATGATCGAAGCCGCCACCACCGTGAAGGTGGTGTAGCGGCCGACGCCGCTGGCACCACCCTTCGTGTTCAGCCCGTTGTAGCAACCGATCACGGAGATGAACAGGGCGAAGAACACGGTCTTTCCCAGGCCGCTGAAGATATCCTGGAAGCCGAGGGCGTTCCGGACGTGCTGCAGATAGAACGCCGCAGGCTGCTGCAGGTTCGTGACCGCCACGATCAGCCCGCCCAGGATCCCCAGCAGGTCGGCGAGAATGGTCAAGGTGGGGAGCATGATGAGCGTGGCGAGCACCTTCGGGACGACGAGCTTCTTGACCGGATCCGCCGCCAGCGCCCGGATGGCGTCCACCTGCTCGGTGACGGTCATGGAGCCGATCTCCGCCGTGATGCCGCTGCCGACCCGGCCGGCCATCATCAACCCCGTCAGCACCGGACCGAGTTCCCGCACGATGGACAGGCTCACCATGTCCCCGGTGAAGCTGCGAACCCCGTAAGCGCCGAGGGAATAGGCGGTCTGGACCGCGATGACCATCCCCGTGAACAGGGCGGTGATGTTCGTGATCGACAGCGAGCGGACCC
>JASFRI010000198.1:0-7680 GCA_050115015.1 Acidobacteriota bacterium | reverse complement strand
CGTTTTGGAGCGCATGGAGGCCGGGGAGACGATGGAGCAGGCGGTGGCGGAGGCGCGGCGGGCCGGCGTTGCCGAGTCCGACCCCTCCCACGACCTCGAGGGCTGGGACGCGGCGGCCAAGCTGGCCATCCTCGCCACGGTGCTGCTGGACGGCGACCTCTCCCCGCTGGACGTGGAGCGGACCGGGATCGCCGCCCTGGACCCCGAGGAGGTGCGAGGGGTCCGGCGGCAAGGCAGGCGGGTGAAGCTCGTCTGCCGTGCCCGGCGCCAGGACGGCGGCGTGCGGGCCACGGTCGCCCCCGAGCGCCTGGATGGCGACGACCCCCTGGCACGCCACGGCGGTGCCGGCTCGGTCCTGCGGATCGAGACCGACCTCATGGGACCGATCCTCGTCCAGCAGGAGAGCCCCACCCTCCGGGACACCGCCTACGGCGTCCTGAACGACCTGCTGGCCGTCGTTCGTGGGGACGGCGGTAGCTCCCCTTCCCGGGAGCCTCCACCGCCGCAGGGGCGACAACGCCCGTAACGGTCCCCTGGAACCTGGACGCGAAAGCGGCGTCTGGAGAGGTGAGGAGGAGGTCACATAACGGGAGGCCTCGGATCATCAAGAACCGGCTCCATCTCCTCGCTCTGGTGCTTGTGCTGGCCGTCCCGCCCTCGGGCGCCTATCCCATCCGTCCCGTTCCGCTCTGGGACCTCGTCGACCGCTCGGATCGCATCGTCCTCGCGCAGGTGATGGAGGAGATCGAGGTCCCGCCTCCCGACGTGGACCTGGAGGGAGCACCCTCCGCGACCGTCCTCGGAGGCCCCGGCTCCCTCGCCCGTCTCGGGGTGCGCGAGACGTGGAAGGGAACCGCCGGGGACGAGATCCGGGTGGTCTACAACGGCAACCTGATCTGTCCGGCCCCCCCGCGCTACGAGACGGGCATGACCGTCATCGCGTTTCTCCGGCAGACCGAGGACGGATGGCGGACCGTGGGCCTGTCCTACGGGACGCTCTACCCGGCGGCCGGCGAGGTGGACGACTTCCGGGAGATGGTGAAGGAGGCGGTCCGCCTTCAGGGAGGCCCCCCGACGATCTCGGAACGGCGGGATTGGCTCGTGGAGGCGGCATCTCGGCCCGGAACCCGCTGGCACGGCCTGTACGAGCTCGTCCCGGAGACCGATCGGCTTCATTCGTTCTATGACCCGGAACGGAAGCCGGCGGCAAGGACCATCCTGTCCCACGACCAGCTCGAGAAGATCGCCCGCGGCTTCGTCGACTCCCCGCCCACCGACCGTACCCTCCCGATGGCCCTGGCCGTCCTCCGGCCCTTTCGGGCGCCGGGCCTCGACGAGGCGGCGGTGTCCGCCGTCGAGGCCCTGCTGATCCGGGACCAGCCGCCCTGGTGGATCGGGGACGCTCTCGAGGGGGTGTTCCTCCGCTACGGAGACCGTCATCCCCGGAAACGCCTGGAGCCGCTGGGAGATCCCTTCGAGGGGATCGACCCGAAGGTGCTGGGGCGCGTCTGGCGCGGGGCGAGGAAGGAGCTGCTCATCCCCCGTGTGGCTCCCGCGGAGGATCCGTCCGTCGAGGTCTGGGGGGTGGGGCCCGACACGCCGGAGTGAGTCCCGGACGAGCGTATCCCGGTGGAGGGCCCGTCCTACTCCGGGCCCCCCGCCCCGGCCGCGAAGACCCGCTTCCAGTCGTCCTTCATGCTGATGACGACCCAGCCCTGCTGGTTCGCCTGCTGCATCAGCGCCGGGGAGAACGTGCCGAACTTCGTGTCCGGCAGCCCGTTCGCCGGGCCGTAGGCGTACTCCCGCTCGGCGTCGTCGTGGGACACCAGCATCATGAGCCGTCGCCCCTCTCCGGCCGCCGTCCACTGGAGCATCTCGCGGTCCCCGTCGGAGTTGCCGAACGCCGCGATGGGCCGCCTGCCGATGAACTTCTCGATGCCGACGGGCTTGGTATCCTTGTCGTCGATGAAGTCCAGCTCCGGGAGCCGCATCAGGACGGGCTTGCCATCCTGCATCTCGTACCGGATCTTGATGCTGGAGCCGACCACCTGCTCCGGCGGGATTCCGTAGACCGCCTCGGTCATCGGCCGCATGAAGTCGATGCCCCCGCCGGAGACGATGAAGGTCTTGAAGCCGCTGGCCCGGAGGAACGCCAGGAGCTCCAGCATCGGCTGATAGGCGAGCTCGGTATAGCGCCGCTGGAAGCGCGGATGCCGCGCCCGCTCCAGCCATCCGGCCACGATCGCCTCGAACGCATCGGTGCTCATGCCGGCGTGCGAGGCCATGACCAGCTCGAGCATCCCCTTTACCCCTGCCGCCGCCAGCGCGTCGTGGTCGTCGTCGAGCACGGCCTGGAAGGGCTGTTTCGTCTTCCACTCCGGGTGCTGGGGGGCCAGCGTCTTGACGCGGTCCAGTGCGAACGCGAGCTGGGTGTAGACCGGATGCTCCGTCCACAGCGTCCCGTCGTTGTCGAAGGTCGCGATGCGCTCCGACGGCGGCACGAAGTCGGGCCCCGTCTCGTCGGTGGTGGCCTTCACGAAGTCGAGGATGGACTGCTTCGTGGGGCCCTCGTTCCAGGAGGGGAGCGGATCGCTCGTGCCGGGGGGCCCGCTACTGCAGGCGAGAATGGAGGCAAGTGCGATGGAGGATACGAGGAAGACTCCTGGACGGAAGCGCATCGCGACGTCTCCTTGCGGCGGCCTGCTGCGCACGGGCCGTCACGCGTCCCGTTCGCGCGGTCGAGTGCTCGACGGGTACCGAGCTTGACGAACCGGCCGGGGACTGTCAACAAGCCCTCCCGGAGAGCCGAGGGCACGATTCCGGCGCGTTCCGGGGAGCTGGGCGCCCCGACGTCCGGGCGGCCCCTGTAGACGATATGCTAGGGGGCATGATCGGCCCGGGAGACCGGCTCCTGCACTACCGCATCGTCGAGAAGATCGGCGCCGGCGGCATGGGGGAGGTGTGGAAAGCCCGGGACGAGAGCCTGGATCGCGACGTCGCCGTGAAGATCCTCCCGGCGGACCTCGCCGCCGACGCGGATCGCCTGGCGCGGTTCGAGCGCGAGGCGAAGCTCCTGGCCTCGCTGAACCACCCCCACATCGCGTCGGTGTACGGGCTTCACGACGACGCCGGGATCCGCTTCCTCGCGATGGAGATGGTCCCTGGGGACAACCTGCGGGTTCACCTGGTCCAGGGACCGCTGCCGCTGGAGGGGGCGCTGGACCTGGCGCGGCAGGTGGCCCAGGCCCTGGAGGCGGCTCACGACAACGGCGTCGTGCACCGCGACCTGAAGCCCGAGAACATCCAGATCGGCCCGGACGGCCAGGCGAAGGTGCTGGACTTCGGCCTGGCCAAGGCGATGGTCCCCGAGGGAGGGGCCTCGGGGCTGTCCCACTCCCCGACCATCACCGCCGGCACACGGGACGGGATCATCCTCGGCACCGCCGCGTACATGAGCCCCGAGCAGGCGAAGGGGAAGAGCGTGGATCGACGGGCCGACATCTGGGCCTTCGGCGCCGTGCTCCACGAGATGCTCACGGGTAAGATGCTGTTCGGGGCGGAGATGGTGACCGAGGTCCTGGCCGCGGTGCTGACCGCGCCCGTGGATACCGAGGCGCTTCCCGGGGCGACGCCCGCACCGGTGAAGCGGCTGATCCTGCGCTGTCTCGACCGCGATCCGCGGCGCCGCCTCCGGGACATCGGCGAGGCCCGCCTGGTGCTCGAGGACGTCACAGCCGGCCGCCTCGCGGAGACGCCGGAGGCGACTCCGACGCGGGACGCGGGCCGGGGCCGCCGCATCCTGGCCCTGGCCGTCGTCGCGAGCCTGGCCGTGTGACGCGGGAACGCCGGTTCGTGACGACCCTCGACATCCTGCACGGGCAGGTCGCCTCTCCACGGATCTCGCCGGACGCCCGACACCTGGCGTACGAGTACGGCGATGTCCTGTGGGTCCGTCCCCTCGACCAATTCCAGCCCCGGCAACTGGCGGCGATGGATGGGCTGAGCTCGCCGGCATGGTCCCCGGACGGCGAGTGGATCGCCTTCCTGGCGGGCGACCGGATCTTCAAGGTCTCGGTGGAGGGCGGGGAGCCGATGCCCGTCCTGCGGTTCGGCCGTTCGTTCGAATCCACTTCCGGCCTCTCGTGGGGACCGGACGGCGACCTCGTGTTCGCGAGCGACGACGGCATCCACCGGATCGCCTCCGGCGGCGGGGAGCCGACGATCCTCCTCCGGCCCGGGGAGGGGGAGCTGGACTTCCACGATCCCGTCCATGTCCCGGGAGGCATCCTCTTCGTCGTCCACCGTCACCGCTTCGAGAATCACGGTGGGGGCCCCGATACCCTCGCCGTGCTGACCGGGGGCGAACGCCGGGATATCCTGCGGATCGACGAACGGGTGTTGCAGTGGCCCTTTCTCACCCCTTCCGGTTTCCTGCTGTTCGCGGCGGCTTCAGCGGACGGAGAGGACCGGCCGATCTGGGCGGTCCGCCTCGACCCGTCGACCCTCGAGCCTCTGGGCGAGCGGTTCACGGTGGCCGCCTACGGCCGGGAGCCCACGGTCTCGGCGGACGGCACGCTCGTCTACGCCTCGACCAACCTCTACGTCCCGCGCCGCAGGCTGGTTGTCCTGGACGATGAGGGCGAGCCCGTGCGCGAGGTCGGAGAGCCTCGCCGCGCGCTGGCCTATGGCCACCTCTCTCCCGAAGCCGGGAGGGTGGCGCTCGTCGTCCGGGAGGAAGGCCGCTTCGACACCCACGTCATGGACCTCGAGCAGGGGGTGCTCACCCGTCTTTCCTTCGCGGCCGGGATCACCGTGTCGGGCGGCTGGTTTCCGGGCGGAGAGACTCTCCTCGTCGGAGAGCAGCTCGGCACCGACGCGGCGACGTACTACCGCGCCCGGGCGGACGGCAGCGACAAGCAGGCCCTCTTCAGTCTGCCCGGTGGATTCCTGCCCGAGCTCGCTCCCGACGGCCGGGACCTGATCTTCGTCCTCCGGCGCGAGGGAGAGCAGGACCTCTGGCGCGTGCCGCTGGAGGAAGAGGGCGCTGCCCCGGAGCCCTTCCTCGAGGGGCCGGCACAGGAGTGGGGCCCGGCGTTCTCCCCGGACGGCCGCTACCTGGCGTACCGCTCGGACCTTTCGAGCCATCCCGAGGTCTACCTCACTCGCTATCCGTCGGGCGAGGGACGATGGCAGGTCTCCCGCGGTGGGGGCGACGTGCCCCGCTGGAGCCCCGAGGGGGATCGTCTGTACTACATGAGGGGATCCGACCTCATGGTCGTGGACGTGGAACTCGACCCGGTGCCCCGCACCGGCAGGCCGAGAGTCGTCGCCTCCGCCGGGGAAATACTCTCCGGAGTCCGCATCTACGAGCCGTTGCCCGGAGGGCAGGTCCTGTTCGCCTGGGACGTGCCCCGGTCCCCCGACGAGGAGAAGCCCCCGCAGATCTTCGTCGTGGAGAACTGGTCTCCCGCGAAGTAGGGGCATGCCCCTCCCGGGAGGGCGGACATCCGCTGTCTGTTTTGCAGCAGACGGTGATGGATCTCCGTCACGGCGCCTCCACCGGGCGCCGGGACCGTGGGAGAGGGCCTCCGGGAGGGCACGCCCTCGGCTGCGGAGCGGCTTGTCACCGGCGCGATCCGACTGGAGCGCCGGTCCGGTCGCTTGCGGGGGCCATGGCACGCAACCTGCTCCGTCCCGTCACATGTGTCCTCCGTGCCCCGTCCACGACGCCGGATGGATCGGATGAGCCCCGGCCGGCCCTCCCTGTTCCGCCGACTGCGCGGTCGCCTGGCCGGCTCCGGCGAGGGCCGCGCGGCGGAGCGCGAGGCCCTGCGGCTGCCGCCGCCGACCCGCGGCACGAAGATCTTCGCGATGGCCTTCTTCTTCCTGCTGGGCTCCGCGATCGCCTGGTTCGCCGTCGCCGATCCTCTCGATCTCCGGGGGGCGCCCGGCCCCGCCGCCGGCCCCGCGCTGGTGGTGGAGCCCGCGGAGACCCTCTACCAGTGCCCGATGCATCCGGAGGTGATCGAATCGAAACCTGGAAAGTGCCCCATCTGCGGGATGGTCCTCGTCCCGATGGCGGAGGTGTCCGCGAAGGCTCCGCCCACGGCACCGGGGGAGCGCAGGATCCTCTACTGGTACGCCCCCATGGACCCGACCTACGTGCGGGACGAGCCGGGCCTGTCGCCGATGGGGATGAAGCTCGTCCCGAAGTACGCCGACGAGGAGGATGAAGCGGCGACGGGGGTGATCCGGATCGATCCCGTCCAGGTGCAGAACATGGGGGTGGTGAGCACCCCGGCGGTCCACGCGGACCTGGCGCGCTACAGTCGCACCGTCGGCATCCTCGACTTCGATGCCGACAACGTCACCTGGATCAACACGAAGTTCGAGGGCTGGGTCGAGGTCGTCCACGTCACCTACGTCGGCGAGCACGTTGCCCCGGGCGAGCCGTTGTTCGAGATCTACAGCCCTGAGCTGGTGACGACTCAGGAGGAGTACCTGCGCGCCCTGGATTACCTCGACTCGGTGCAGCGGCAGGGACGGGCGGAGACGCTGCGGCAGGCCGAGAGCCTCGTCCGGTCGACGCGGGAGCGCCTCGAATACTGGGATATCACCGAGGAGCAGATCGCCCGCCTGGAGGCGAGCCGGGAGGTGAAGCGCCGCCTGACCGTGACGTCGCCGACGAACGGGGTCGTGGCGCAGGTGATGAGCGAGGCGCTGGAGGGGATGTACGTCAAGCCGGGAATGAACCTCTATCAGATTGTCGACCTGTCGTCGGTCTGGGTCCACGCCGACATCTACGAGCTCGACATCCCATGGATCCGCGAGGGGCAACCTGCCGTCGTGTCGTTCCGCAGCGCGCCGCAGGAGCGCTTCCGCGGCGAGGTGCTCTTCCTCTACCCGGAGGTCAGCCGCGAGACCCGGACCATGAAGATCTGCGTGGAGGTGCCGAACCCGGGCCGGCGCCTGCGGCCGGGGATGTACGCCGACGTGACCGTGGAGGGAGATCCCGTCCGGAACGCCGTGGTCATCCCCGAGTCCGCCGTGATCCACTCGGGCGAGCGAGACCTGGTGTTCCTGGACCTCGGCGAGGGGAGGTACGCGCCCCGCGACGTGGAGCTGGGCGTCCAGGGGGAAGGGGACCGCGTGCAGGTCCTGAAGGGGGTCGAGGCCGGCGATCGGGTGGTCACGGGGGCCCAGTTCATGCTGGACTCGGAAAGCCGTGTGCGTGAGGCCGTCGCGAAGTTCCGGGCGCGCGCTGGCGGTGGCGGCGAGGAGCCCGCCGCACCCGGCGAGGAAGGACATCGATGATCGAGAAGATCATCGCCGCCAGCGTCCGCAACAAGCTGATGGTCCTCATCCTGATGGGGGCCGTGGTCGCGGGCGGCGTCTGGGCGATGCTGCACATCCCTCTGGACGCGATCCCGGACCTGTCCGACGTGCAGGTCATCATCTTCACGTCCTACCCCGGCCAGGCGCCCCAGGTGGTGGAGGACCAGATCACCTACCCCCTGACGACGAAGATGCTGGCGGTTCCCTTCGCGAAGGCGGTGCGGGGCTACTCGTTCTTCGGCTTCTCGTTCGTGTACATCATCTTCGAGGACGGGACGGACCTCTACTGGGCCCGCAGCCGGGTCCTCGAGTACCTCTCCGGCATCCAGGGCTCGCTCCCCCAGG
>JASFRI010000197.1:0-7715 GCA_050115015.1 Acidobacteriota bacterium | reverse complement strand
GCTCCAGAAGGAGCTGATCAACGTGGTGGAGGAGGTGGGGCGCGCCGGTCAGTTCACCATGGTGCTCGAGAAGGGGCTGACCATCTACTCCTCGCCGGACATCGACGTCACCGGACTCGTCCTCGACAAGTTCAACGACATGTACCCGGTGCAGGGAGCGACCGCGCCGGCGGGACCGTGAGCGGCAAGCGGGCGACGGAGGCCGTCACGGCGGCTGCGGTGGCCCGGGCGGTGGGAGGCCGGGTCCTGGGGGACGGCGGGCGGGTCCTCAAGGCGGTCCGGCCGCTCGCGGAGGCGGGCCCCGACGACCTGTCGTTCCTCGCGAACCCGCGCTACCGCGAGCAGGCGCGGCGGAGCGGGGCCGGTTTTGTCCTCTGCGGGGCGGACGCCGGCCTGGGAGACCGTCCACGGATCGAGGTCAAGGACCCCTACTATGCCCTGTCGGTGGCCCTCGGGCTGTTCCATCCTGCGAGGCGGCCGCTCCCGGGGGTGCACCCCACGGCCGTGGTGGCGCCGGGCTGCGACCTGGGAGAGGAGGTCAGCATCGGGCCGCTGGCGGTGGTGGGGGAGCGGTGCCGGCTCGGGGACGGCGTCGTCCTGCACGCCGGCGTCATCCTCGGCGAGGACGTGGTGGTGGGGGCCGGAACCGCGATGCACCCGGGGGTGGTGGTGTATCGTGGAAGCCGCGTCGGCCGGCGGGTGACGCTGCATGCCGGCGTGGTGGTGGGGGCCGACGGCTTCGGGTACGCGTTCCACGGCGGCAGGCACCACAAGATCCCGCAGGTGGGTGCCGTCCGGATCGAGGACGACGTCGAGGTCGGCGCCGGGAGCACGATCGACCGGGGGGCCCTCGGCGATACGGTCATCGGCGCCGGCACCAAGATCGACAACCAGGTCATGGTGGCCCACAACGTGGTGATCGGACCGGGCTCGATCCTGGTCGCGCAGTCCGGGATCGCGGGAAGCACGCGGCTGGGGAGCGGGGTGGTCCTCGCCGGCCAGTCGGGGCTGGCCGGTCACCTCGATCTGGGGGACGGCGTGCGCGTCGCTGCCAAGTCGGCGGTGTTCCAGGACGTTCCGGCGGGGGAGACCGTGGCGGGAACGCCGGCCATCGGGATGTCGGCCTGGCGGCGGGCCCAGGCGGCTTTCGCGCGGCTGCCGGAGGTCCTCCGGCGTATCCGGCGCCTGGAGAGGATTCACGAGGGGGAGAAGACCGAATGACCGGGATGGAGATCGGCGAGATCCTCGAGGCGCTGCCCGAGCGTTATCCCTTGCTCCTCGTGGATCGCGTCCTCGAGCTCAAACCGGGAAAGCGCGGCGTCGGCCTGAAGAACGTCACGATCAACGAGGAGTTCTTCCAGGGCCACTTCCCCGGACACCCCGTGATGCCCGGAGTGCTGATCCTGGAGGCGATGGGCCAGGTGGGGCGGCTCGCGATGGGTGAGGCCGCCGCCTCCCGCGTGCGGACGGTGCAACGAGCCCGCTTCCGACGCCCCGTGGTCCCCGGCGACACGCTGCGCCTCGAGGTCGACGTCGAGGGGCCGGACCCGGAGGGCCGGTGGACGCTCACCGGCCGGGCCCGGGTGGGGGATGCGGCCGTGGCGGAGGCGACGCTGATCGCCGTCCGGGACGGTGAGGGGGCATGACGGACGCGCAGATCGACCCGACGGCCCGGGTGGACCCCGGTGCGGCGATCGGCGATGGTGTCCGGATCGGTCCCCACTGCATCGTGGGTCCGGAGGTGGCGCTTGGGCCGGACTGCACCCTGGAGGCCAGCGTGATCCTCCACGGACCTTCCCGCTTCGGCGCCCGCTGCCGGTTCGCGCCTTTCTCCTCCATCGGGTCGGATCCGCAGGACCTCAAGTACCGCGGGGAGCCGACGCGACTGGAGGTGGGGGACGACAACACGTTCCGCGAGTTCGTCACCGTGAACCGGGGCACCGCCGGTGGCGGCGGCGTGACCCGGATCGGGGCCGGGAACTTCCTGATGGCGTACACCCACGTCGCCCACGACTGCACCCTCGGCGACGGCACCATCCTGGCGAACGCCGCCACCCTCGCGGGGCACGTCACCGTGGAGAGCGGCGCCACCGTCGGGGCGTTCTCGGGGATTCACCAGTTCTGCCGCGTGGGGCGCGAGGCCTTCATCGGCGGCTACTCGGTGGTGACGCAGGACGCGCTACCGTTCGTGAAGACCGTGGGCAACCGGGCGCGGGCGTTCGGCATCAACGTGATCGGCCTGCAGCGCCGGGGGCACCCGGCGGCGACGGTGGAGGCCCTGAAGCGCGCCTACCGCGTCCTGTTCCGCTCGAAGCGTCCCCTCGCGGAGGCCCTGGGGCGGGTCGAGGAGGATCTCGGGGACGTCCCGGAGGTGATGGAGATGATCAACTTCATCCGCAGCTCCGAGCGCGGGGTGGTCCGCTGAGATGACGCGGGTCCTTCGCGCCGCGGTGGTCGGGGTGGGCGCCCTGGGACAGCACCATGCCCGGATTTACGCCGCCCGGGGCGACGTGGAACTCGTCGCGGTCGTGGACACGGATCGCGGACGTGCCGAGGCGGTCGCCGCCCGCCACGCCACCCGGCCGTTGACGTACGTGGGCTCCCTGCTGGGCGAGGTCGACGTGGCCAGCGTGGCAGTGCCGACGATCGCGCATCACGACGTGGCCCTGCGGCTTCTGGCCTCCGGGGTCCACGTCCTCGTGGAAAAGCCGATCGGCGGCTCCCTGGACGAGGCCACGGCGATGATCGAGGCGGCCCGGAACGCCGGGCGGGTCCTCCACGTGGGTCACACGGAGCGCTTCAACCCCGCGGTGCAGGCCGCCCGGTCCCTCGTGAAGGACCCCCGGTTCCTGGAGTGCCAGCGGCTGGGGACGTTCGCGCGCCGGAGCCTGGACGTCGACGTGGTCCTGGACCTGATGATCCACGACATCGACGTCGTCCTCAGCCTCGTGGGGCAGCCGGTGGAGCGGATCGACGCGGTCGGGGTCAACGCCCTCACCGACAAGGTGGACATCGCCAACGCGCGGCTGCGGTTCGTCAACGGTGCCGCCGCGAACCTCAC
Organism: Acidobacteriota bacterium; assembly: GCA_050115015.1. GTDB lineage: Bacteria > Acidobacteriota > Polarisedimenticolia > CBDVAL01 > CBDVAL01 > JASFRI01. Next base: position 4,654 of record JASFRI010000197.1, on the reverse strand, counting down.
GGCCAGCCGGATCAGCATGGGAAAGACGCGCAAGCTGCGCATCTTCCAGCCCGCATCCTACCTCTCGATCGACTACGCCAGCCGCCAGGTGCAGCACTACTGCCTGGAGAGGCCCGGGGGCGCGGCCCCCAGGATCGTCGGCAGCGAGCTGTCGGTGGACGAGGCGGAGCCCCTGGCACGGGAGATCGACGCCTTCCTCCGGGCGGCCGCCGGGGGGGCGGACGAGGGGGTCTCCGGGGAGCAGGCGCGGGCGGCGCTCCACGTGGCGCTACAGGTCATCGCCGAGATCGGGCCGCCGACGCCGCGACGATGAGCGAATCCGGCGCCGGAAGCCTGGAGGCGTACCTGGAGGATGCCATCCGGGACGGTGTGACCCCCGGCGCGGTCGCCTGGGTGCGGGAGGGCGAGCGCGTCCTGCACCGATCGGCGCACGGGATGGCGGAGGTCGCCCCGGAGCCGCGCCCCATGCGGCTCGATACACCGTTCGACCTGGCGTCCCTCACCAAGCCCCTGGCCACGGCGCTGCTGGCGGTGACGCTGGGACGCGAGCTCGGGCTTTGCCCGGACACCCCCGCCGGTCGCCTGCTGCCGGAGCTGGATGACCTGGATCACCGCGACATCACCCTGCGGCACCTGCTGACCCACTCCTCGGGACTGCCGGCCTGGAGACCGCTCTTCCTTCACGGGGAGGATGCCCACGGCTTCCTGCGCCGGCTGGGGGAGGAGCCCCTGGCGGCCCCCACCGGCCGCCGCGTCCTCTACTCGGATCCGGGCTACATGGCGGCAGGGGAGATGGTCGCCCGGGCCGCCGGCACATCCCTCGACGCGATCTTCCGCGAGGCGATCGCGCGGCCATGCGGCGCCGCCGTGGGCTTCCGCCCCGAGGCCGAGAGCGCGGCCCGGGCCGCGGCGACCGAGAACGGCCAGGAGTTCGAGCGCGAGCTTGCGGGGGCGGAGGGTCAGGGATATCGTGGCTTTCGGGAGGGGCGGATCCGCGGCGAGGTGCACGATCACCACGCCTGGATCGCCGGTGGCGTGCTGGGAAGCGCCGGCCTGTTCGCCGACGCCGCAGCGCTGGATGCCCTCGCCCGGGAGCTGCTGGAGCCGCGCGCGCTGCGCATTCCCGGGGACGCCCGGGAGCGGCTGACCGGGCGCCGGGAGGACGTCCGCGGGGAGCCCCGGTCCGAGGGGTTCATCCTGAACCTCGGGGGCGACAGCTCCGGTGGACCGTCGCTCGAGCGCGGCGCCTTCGGGCACACGGGGTTCACGGGCACGTCCCTGTGGATCGAGCCGGGCCGCGGCAGGCTCTACATCCTGCTGACGAACCGCATCCACCCCCGGGTCCGCCATGTCGACATGCTCGCGTTTCGCCAGGGATTCCACCGGGTGGCGGCGGCGCTGCCCGCAGGGCGATGAGACGGTCCCTGCTGCGGCTGGATCTCCCGCAGGCCGTGGGGCTGGCGGTGCTGATCCACCTGATCCTGTTCCTCGGCGGCGAGGTCCGTCCGGACCTGCTTCCCTGGGCCGGGATGGGCGAGGTGCCGCCGGAGCCTCCTCCCCTGCGGTTCCAGTTCGTGGACCTGGACCGAGAGCCCCAGGAGCCCGAGACCCCTCCGGAGGCGGCCCCCGCCTCGGACCGGACCCGACGGGCGGCAACGCCGGAGGCGCCCCCCGACGTGCCGGAGTCGAGGGACCCGTACTCCGAGGGAGACACCGCCGAGCGGATCCTCCGTCCGGCGACGCCCGAGCCGGCACCCCCCGCCCGGCCGGGGCCCGAGACCGGGCCCGAGGAGACGGCGGCGCAGCCCCCGGCAACCGTCCCGGACGCTCCCGGCGAGGGGAGGGTGCCGGAGCCGGACCGCGACCCCGTGGAGGAGGAACGCAAGGCCCAGGCCATCCTGGACGCGGCGCGGCCGTTCAACCTCCGGGAGCTGGGGCAGCGTTACGACAACGTCGGCGCCCCGGTGAACGCCGACTTCGGGACGGTCTCCTTCGACACGGTGGGGGTGGACTGGGGCCCGTACGCGAAGGTCATCGTCGAGATCATCCGCCGGAACTGGATCGACCGGATGCCTCCGGCCTTCGAGGCGGGGCTCAAGGGACGATCGGTGCTGTCCTTCCGGATCTCGAAAAACGGCACGGTGAGCGGCATCGTGCTGAACGACGGCTCGGGAGTCCGTCCCTACGACAAGGCGGCGGAGTATGCCATCGAGGCGTCGAATCCCCTCCCTCCGCTGCCCCCGGCGTTCGGGGCGCTGAACAAGGAGGACGTCGGCGTCACCTTCGAGTTCTACTACAACCTGCGGCCGCCCACCCGATAGGCTCAGGGGCAGGGATTGTCGTTGGGCCGGATCGCCCCCGCGCTGTCGGTGCCGAGGCCGGTCTCCTGGCAGACGTTCACCGCCGTGACCAGGTAGAAGACGGCGGCCCCGTCGGTGGGCACGAAGGGGTCGTCCTGGCTGGTCGCGGCCAGATCGCAGAACCGGGCCGCCAGAGACTCCGACAGATCGCAGTCGCCCTCCTCCGGCGGCGAGGCCCCGCAGGCGCCGTCGTTCGTGCAGGCGAGCCCCTCGTTCGGGGTTCCCGGCACGCAGAGGCCCAGGGGCAGCTGGGTGTACGTGCAGTCGGCGAGCAGCGTGGCGAGGGAGCCGCGGTAGAGGTTGTAGCTATCCGTGTTCCCGGGATCCACCCACTGGATCAGGGTGGCGGATGACGGGGCGAACGCCAGGGTGTCGCCAATCTCGCCCGGGGGGGCGCTCTGGTCCGGGTCGTCCGGGGCGCAGTCGCACAGGTTCCCGACGCCGTCGCCGTCGTCGTCGTCCTGGTTCGGGTTGGAGACCAGGGGACAGTTGTCGTCGCAGCCGACGGTCTGTCCGGTGGTGCACGGCGGCGCGCCGGTCTCGATGACCAGGTCGTTGTCCTTGTCGCCGTCGCAGGCGTCCCCCAGCAGGTCCCGGTCCAGGTCCGCCTGATCCGGATCCGCCGTGGAGGGACACAGGTCGCAGGCGTCCCCCACGCCGTCGGCGTCGCCATCGGCCTGGTCCGTGTTCTTCACCGTGGGGCAGTTGTCGTCGCATCCGGCGGTCGCGCCCCCCGTGCAGGGGGCATCCCCCTCCACGCCGCTCCCGTCGCCGTCCGCCGGGATCGAGTCGGCGTCCAGGTCGCCGGGGTCCGGGCCGGCCAGTTCGTACGCCCCCATGTCCGCCTGGTCCAGCGGCCGCTCCCCGGGCATCCTCGGGGGAACGTCGGGGTCGTAGTCCAGGCTGCGGGGCAGGCCGTCCAGGTCGAGGGAGCTGAGCAGGCTCAGGTAGGTGAGGCTGTCGTCCCGGGGGCTGACGGCGTCGGGGTTCGAGGAGAGGGCCGCGAACTCGCGGAGCCCGTCCCGGCCGGCATCGACGGCCGGGGAGGAGGGCGCCAGACGGAAGTCCGCCGCCGGGTCGACGTAGCCCGGCGCCACGGACAGATTGCCCGCGGCTCCGGTGGGCGCGGTCAGCAGGCAGGTCCCGCTGGCGGTGTCGTCCGTGCAGTCCGCGTCGTCGCGGCAGGTGATTCCGGGGGACGGCGAGGCGTCATCGCAGATCTGGAGCCCGGAGTAGTCGTTCTCCGCCGGATCGTCCCGTGCGGTATTCCCCTGCACGTCGTTGGCGGCGAAACGCATCATAGGGCCGCCCGGGGGGGGGAACGCGTCCACGCCTCCGCCGCCATCCCCGGCCACGTTGTCGGTGACGAGGTTGTTGAACACGGCGGGGCGGTTCGTGTAGACGACCTCGAGGCCGCCGCCGTAGCTGAACCCGAGCGGCGGTGACGAGGTGCCGGCTACGCAGCCCGCAGGATCCGCAGTGAACCCGGCGCAGTTCCCGTGGATGGTGTTGTTGGAGACCACGGCGCTGCCGCGGTAGAGGCTGATGCCGCCCCCGCCGAGGCCCGCGAAGTTGCCCCGGACCAGGTTGTCGGTCGCCACGATCGTGCCGTCCTGCAGCTCCATCCCGCCGCCGTACCCGTACACCCAGTAGGAGAATGGGTCGAAGGAGGCACGGGCGGTGTTCCCCTGGATCACGTTGCGGCGGATCCGGGGGTTGCCGAAGCTCGCGAAGATCCCGCCGCCGAGCCCGCCGCTACCGCCCTCCTCCACGCCGGCGATGTTGTCGACGATCTCGTTGTCGTAGATCTGGGCGGTGGAGGGGAACAGAGCGTTGCCCACGTAGATCCCGCCGCCCCGTCCGGCGACGGTTCCCGGGCCGATCGTCCCGTTGCCCGTGATCAGGTTCTGCGTGATCACGGGGCTCCCGCCGAGGACGAGGACGCCGCCCCCGTTCTGGCCCCCCCCGCCGGTGATGGTGAACCCCTCCAGCCGGGTCGCGAACAGCAACTCGGCGAGGACCACCGAGGTCGTCCCGTCCCCCTGGATCGTCGTCGAGCCGGAACCGGAGCCGACCAGGTCAACGCCGCTGACCATCACGACGTTCTCGACGCAGGCGCAGGGGATGGGAGGGACGGCGTCGGGATCGCAGTCGTCGTCCGTGGGCAACACCAGGACCGTGTCTCCCTCCGAGGCCCTCGACATCGCCTGCGCGATGGTGTCGAAGGGACGGGCCAGCGTCCCGTCGGGAGGACAGCTCCCCTCGCAGGGCTCCCTGCAGGACGGCGGGCAGTT
>JASFRI010000196.1:0-7769 GCA_050115015.1 Acidobacteriota bacterium | reverse complement strand
GAATCAGGGAGGGAGCGGCCGGCCGGTCCGCCGCGGCCGCTTCGTGACGACGCGCTGGAGCCTCGTGGTCGCCGCCGGCAACCGGGAGGTCCCCGGTTGGCGGGAGGCTCTCGCGGACCTGTGCGGTACCTACTGGTACCCGATCTACGCCTATGCCCGGCGCCTCGGAAAGGACCCGGAGGAAGCCCAGGATCTCACCCAGGAGTTCTTCACGCGGCTTCTGGAGCGGAATGCCCTGACCCACGTGCGCCGGGAGAAGGGCCGCTTCCGCTCCTTCCTCCTCGCCTCGTTCAAGAATTTCGTCACCGACGAGGCGCGGCGCGCGCTGGCAAAGAAGCGGGGGGGAGGGCAGGCGCCGCTCCCCTTCGAGCTGGAGACGGCGGAGGGGCGCTATCTCCGAGAGCCCTCCCACGACGAGACCCCCGACAAGATCTTCGAGCGTCGCTGGGCGATGGCCCTGCTGGAGCGCTCCGTGGAGCGCCTCCGGAGGGAGCACGAGGAGGAGAGGCGCAAGCACTCCTTCGACGTCCTGCGCCAGTTCCTCCCCGGCGGAAGCGCCGTGCCGTACGCCGAGGCCGCCCGGCAGCTCGGCGTGGGGGAGGTGGCGATGAAGGTGACCATCCACCGGTTCCGCCGCCGGTTCCGGACGGTGCTGCTGGACGAGATCGCGCACACCGTCCAGACGCCGGAGGAGGTAGACGAGGAGGTGCGGCACCTGATGGCGGCCCTCGATGCGTGATCGGGTAACCAATGGCGGGGGGCGCCGTTCCTGGCGATGCGCCGGAACGGGCGCGGGAGCCACCGCATGACCGCCAGCGAACGGACCTGCCCGGACTGCGGGAAGCCGATCCCCGCGGATGCCCCCGAGGGGGACCTCTGCCCTCGCTGCCTGCTCCGCGAGGGGCTCGACTCGACCACGCCCACCCGCGCGGGGCGCGGGACGTTCGTCCCGCCGGAGCCGGAGGAGCTCTCCTCCAGGTTCCCGAACCTGGAGGTCATGGAGCTGATCGGGCGCGGCGGCATGGGCGCGGTCTACAAGGCCCGCCAGCTCAAGCTCGACCGGATCGTCGCCCTGAAGATCCTGACCCCGGAGGCGGCCCGGGCCGTCGGCTTCTCCGAGCGCTTCGCCCGCGAGGCCCGCACCCTCGCGCGGCTGAGCCACCCGCACATCGTGTCCATCCATGACTTCGGGGAGGAGGACGGGACGTTCTACTTCCTGATGGAGTTCGTGGACGGCGCGAACCTGCGGGAGGTCCTGTCGTCGGGCTCCCTGACGCCGGCCGAGGCGCTCGGGATCATCCCGCAGATCTGCGATGCCCTGCAGTTCGCCCACGAGGAGGGGGTCGTCCATCGGGACATCAAGCCGGAGAACATCCTGCTCGACCGGCGCGGGAACGTGAAGATCGCGGACTTCGGGCTGGCGAAGCTGGTCCAGCAGGCGGCCGACCCGGACACCCTCACCGTGCCCGGCCAGGTGATGGGCACGCCGTCGTACATGGCGCCGGAGCAGATCGAGCGCCCCTCCGAGGTGGATCACCGGGCGGACATCTTCTCCCTCGGCGTGGTCTTCTACGAGATGCTGACGGGGGAGCTGCCCCTGGGCCGGTTCCCGGTCCCCTCCTCCAGGGTCCAGGTCGACGTGCGGCTGGACGACGTGGTGCTGCGGGCCCTGGAGAAGGAGCCCCAGCGCCGCTACCAGCGGGCGGAGGACGTCAAGACGGACCTCTCCAGCCTTCACGTCGACCCGGGCGTCTCGCCGGCGGCCGGGGAGGGGGCGCCGCGGGTCACGCCCACGTCGATCCCGGGGCTCCGGACGCCGACGCCCAGCCCCATCCCTGGATCCACGGCGCCGTCGGCGGTGATCACGCGGACCGTGGAGATCCGCCGCCCGCGGGCTCTCACCCTCACCGCCCTCTGGTCGTTCGTCATGGCAGGGCTGTATGTCAGCCTCATGGACGGGGGCAGCGTCTGGCCGCTGTTCGGGCTCGGACTCGGCGCCAGGTTGATCCAGTGGATCCTCGCCGCCTGGCAGATCGCGGTCGGGATCGGCATCCTGCGGCTCTGGAGCTGGGCCCGCCCGCAGGGGATCGCGCTCGCGGCGCTGGGTTGCCTGATGTTCCCCTCCGGGACGGTACTCTCCATCCCCGCGCTGGCCTACCTCCTCCGCCACGACGTGGCGCGGCTGTTCGAGCTGGGCGAGGGTCCGGCGGCGCTGACGGAGGAGGATGCCCGCCAGGTGGAGCGCGTCCTCCGGGGCCGCCGGCGGGGCAAGACCAGAGAGGTCTGAGTCTCAATCGGATACGATCCGTCTCATCGTCGTCCGACGCGAGACCCGGGACCGAATCCCGCTCCCGCGCCACGGATCCGCCTCTGTCCGTATTTGCCCGTCTCATTTCGGTCTACTGCGCGGCATTCCTCCCGTCCCGACGGCGTTCTGCCGGCCATCCCGGAAACTGTTGATTCATATTGGTTTTGTTCCATGTGTGCATGACCTGTGGAAAACTGGCACCCAAGCTGCAAACGTGAGGGGCACGCGGAAAAAGAGGGCAGGGACGCCCCGGCGTCGTGGGGAGGTCGTGAGCGCCCGGCGGTCGGGCGCCGTTCGCGGGCCGGGGCCGGAGAAAAGGGGGCGATCATGAGGTTCTCGCGGATCCTGCTGGGCCTGCTGGTGGTGGCGCTGGTCTGCACGGCGCCGGCGTTCGCCGAGGGGAAGGCGATCGGCATCCCCGACGCGCCGCCGGTGGAGCGCGTCGTCGCACGGGAGGGCATGGCGATCCCCGAGGGCTTCGAGGCCGCCGGGGGGCGTCGCCTTCCCGGCGGGGAGTACGACCTGGCGCTGATCGAGTGCGGCGGCCGCTACTATCTGGAGATGACGCACCGGGTCTCGCGGGTGGGGATCCGGATCCCGGTGCAGTGGGACACGCCGACCCTGGCCGAGGGATCGCCGCGGTTCGGCCGTGAGTCGCAGACCATCCGGGTGAGGGTCGGGGATCTCGTCGCGACCTTCCCCCTGGAAGCGCCCCGGACCACGGGCTGACCGGGGTCCGAGGGGCCATACCCCTCCTGGCGGGACCGGCTCGATGCCGGTCCCGTTTTTTTGCGCCGTTTCTACGGCGCCCACGGCGCCTGCAGCACCCCGAACAGGTGGCTGCGCAGGAACGGCAGGCGCGCGAGGACGGGATAGAGGGGCCGGGTGAGGGGGCCGAGGCGTCGCGCCAGCGGCGGGAGGAGCGTCAGCGTCGTCAGCGAGGGGCGGAAGCCCGGGAACAGCTCCCGCACCTCCCGGAGGGGGAGGCCCCGGACGTTCGGGTTTGCCGGGCTGTCGAAGCGCAGGTCGTACCAGAGGACGAGGCCACCCGGCCGCAGCACCCGGGCGATCTCGCGGGCGATGGCCGTCCGCGTCGCCCCGTCCAGGATCGAGCTGAACAAGGTGAACGCCAGGACGAGGTCGAACGCGCCGTCCCGCAGGCCGAGGTGGGCGGCGTCGCCACACACCAGCGGGGTGCCGGGCTGCTGCCGGCACGCCACGGCGAGCCGCTCCGGGAGCAGGTCCACGCCGACGGTGCGCGAGGGGTGGGAGCCCCGGGCGATCAAGGCACCGAGGTGGGCCCCCATGCCGCAGCCCAGATCCAGGACGCGGCGTTCCCCGAGGGGCTGCAGGGGCCGCAGGCGGGCCGCGACGGCGGCGTCTCGCTCCCGGTCCATGGCGACGTTGCCCCGGTTGGCGGCGCCCCAGCGCCCGACGGTGGGGATGTAGTCCCGGTAGACCCGCCGGACCCGCTCGCGCTCGGCGCGGCCGTCCGGCGCCTCAGGGGCTGGCACGGTTCAGTCCCACGAAGGTGCCGCCGTTCCGCTCGCACAGCGCGCGCATCAGCATGGCGAACCGGATCCCGGTGAACTCCCGGGCCCCCGGCTCCAGGAACGTGACCGGGAAGCCGACCGCGTGGATGCGTACCCGGCGCTCGCCGGAGGCGTCGGCCCGGTTGAGGCCGTCGACGGTGCGCACCACGTCGTCCACCGACGACCCGGTGAACTCGTCGCCGAAGACGTAGATGCTGATCTTCTTGTCCGGCGCGGCGTAGGCGCGGATGGCCCGCTCGATCCCTTCCACCGGGCTGCTGTTGCTGAACGCGCTCCAGGTGCGCAGGCGGTCGAGGATGGCGGAACGGCGCAGCGGCGTGTCGGGGATCCACTTGCCGGCGTAGCCGGGGAACATGTACTGCCCCATGTCGTTCATGACCTGGATCCCCTTCACCTTGGGGTAGATGTCCAGGACCTGGGTCATCTTCTGGACCACCGAGGACCACGCGTAGTTGACCATGCTCCCGGAGGTGTCGATCACGAAGACCACGTACTCGCTGTCCACGGGGATGCCGCCGACCAGCTCGTCCCGCACGTCCGACCGCCCCTCCTGCCGCTGCAGGCGCTTCATCTCCTCGGTGAGCTGCTGCTGGGCGGCGAGCAGCCGCCCCTCGATGATGTCGCTCACCTCCGACAGCTCCCGGCTCGACGCGAACTCCCCGCGGATCTTCGACAGGTCCCCCTGCAGCCGGGCGACGTTCTCGGTCTCCTCCGAGAGCTGCTCCTCCCGGGTCTTCAGCTCCCGCTCCAGGAGGTCGCTCTCGCCACGGATCTCGTGCAGCTCCTCCTGCAGGCGGGCGATCAGGCCGTCCAGGTCCCGGGTCGCCTGCTCGAGGGCGCGCGGCTCGCCGACCTTCGTCAGGACCAGGAGCAGGATGATCCCGCCGAAGCCGCAGCAGATCACGTCCAGGAACGACAGGTTGAACGCCTCGGTGGCGCGGCGGCGGCCTCTCACGGCCAGTCCTCCGACGGGGTGAGGAACGACCCGCCGGTGCCGATGGCGAGCTTCCAGTAGGCGCTCGCGGCCATCGGGTCTCCCTCCATCGGGAACAGGATCACGTTCACGGGCATGCGCCCCGGGATCACCCCGACGGCTTCCTCGAACAGGCGGAGCCGCTCCTTGCCGGAGACCGTCCTGCGCTTCGGGGGAGAGCTCCCCCGGGTCGGCAGGGAGTCGACCAGCAGGATCACGTTGTCCGGCGGCGGGCTCATCTCCCGCATCACCGCGAGGCCCCGCCGCAGGCTCGTCCCTCCCTCCGGCACGGTGCCGCGAACCGCCGTGACCGCCGCCTCGAGCTGTTCCGCGTCCCCGGCGTCGAGCCACCGGCCGGCGGTGCCCGCCACGGCGGGCGACGCCTCCTCGGCGAAGGTGTAGACCTGGAACTCGCTGTCCCGCGGCAGCTGCGTGGCCAGCCAGTCCACCGTGGAGACCGCCTGCCGCCACTTCGCCGCCTGCAGCCGCCGCGCCGGTGGGAGGTTCCGGAAGCGGATGATGTTCACGAGGGTCCCCGCGAGCATGCTCGCCGAGGAGTCCAGCAGGATCAGGATGCGGCTGCCGCCGACCTTCAGGCCGGTGAGGTACTGGCGGTCGCCGTCGCCGACGAAGGCCCGCATCCGGTCGCCGGGGACCTCGCGGCTCGGCGTGCCGCCGGACAGCCGCCTGGCGTCCTCCTCGAGGGACCGCAGGTCGGCCTGGAGCTGGTTGATGTGCTCCCGGCGGGCCAGCGTCGAGCCCTGGAAGGTCGCCAGCTCCTCCCGGATCGTGCGCAGTTCCTCGAGCAGGCGGGTGGACAGGCCCCCGGCCTCCACGATCCGGCGCTCCACCTCCTGGAGGGAGTTGCGGAGCTCGACGAGGTCGGCCTGCCCTTGCAGGACCTGGACCTCCAGCAGATCGGCCTCCGCGCTCCGGTCGACGGTGGCGACGGTCACCCGGGATTCGACCGCGGCGTTGATCACCATGAAGAACAGGATCACCGCGCCGAAGCCGCAGGTCATCGCGTCCAGGAACGACAGCCCGATGGGATTGATCTCACGCCGGGCCATCGGTTCCCTCGACGGGCGGCAAGACCGGCAACCGCGTGATGAACGGAAGCGCCTCGCCGTCGGCACGGATGGCGTCCCGGCAGCGCAGCGCTCCGGCCGCCGCCGCCCCGGGGGGCAGCTGCTCCGGCGGACCCCAAGACTCCGCGGAGAGAAGGGTCGCGAGCCCGGGGAGGGCCGCCGCGCGGTCGGACAGCAGGAGCCGCGCGCCGCCGGAGCCCAGGCCGGCCCGGGCCAGCCGGCGGATGCCGTCGTAGATCCCCGCGGTGGCCGCGAGCAGCTCGGCTCGTCCCACGTCGACCGCGTGGACCCGGCCGGAGGAGCGCAGCTCCAGGGGGCAGCTCTCGTGCCGCCGCAGCCGCGCCACGACGTGGGGGAGGGCGTCGAAGAGCGACTGCTCCGTGGCGGCGGCGTGCTGCGGGTCGAAGCGGGTGCGGGCCACGAAGATCCCGGCGATCCGGCGGAACCAGGCGTCCCGGATGGCGTGCAGGCCCGCCCCGCTCAGGGCCCGGACCGCCTGCCGCTGCAGCTCGCCGCCGCCGGTCATCTCGGTGAGCACGGCCCGATGGAGCTGCAGGTCGAGATGGAGCAGCCGCTCGCCGGCGGCGGTGCCGGAGGATGCCGCCACCGCGGCGTCCACAAGGCCGCGCACCGGGATCCCGGCGGCCCGGGACACGCCGAGAAGCAGCCCGAGCTGGGCCTCGGAGGCGGAGCCCGGGACCGCCAGCAGCACCTCGTTCACGCCGCCGCCCACCTCCGCCCAGAGGGCCGCGAGGTGGGCATGGGCCAGGTCGGCGCGGCTCAGGCCGTCGGGGAAGGGGCGGCCCATCGGGGCGGCGTCGAGCTCGCTCCAGAACCGGTGATCCACCAGCCGCGGCCGCAGGCGGGACCGGCGCGCCGCGGCCATGCCGGTGACGACCTCGTCATCCACGACGGCATAGCCCGGGCTTGGCGGCGCGAGCATCCGGCCGTCCTCCCCGACGGCGAGCAGGCCGTCATCGTGGATCTCGATGGCGCCGCAGATCACGGCGTCGCTCAGGACGAGACCTGGAGGTGCTGGACCAGCTCGTGATCGAGGTAGCTCTCGGTGTCGAGGACCAGCCGCTCCTGGGTGCTCTGGAGCTGGTGGAGGAAGAACATCAGGACGATGCTCAGCAGCAGGGCGATGAACGTCGAGTTGAAGGCCACCCCGAGGCTCTGGGTCACGCCGGCGATGTCCCCCTCCACCGCCTTGTGGGCCTGGGCGAGGGCCTCGCCGATCCCCCGCACGGTCCCGATGAAGCCGATGGAGGGGATCGCCCAGGCGATGTAGCGCACCATCGACAGCTCGGACTCCAGGCGCTCCCCCTCCGCCTCGCACAGCCCGCGGGCGGTATCGGCGACGTCCTGGATGTTCCGGGTGGCCGTGAAGCGGTTCAGCGCGGCCAGGAGGGCCCGGGGCAGCAGGCCTCCGCGCCGGGAGGGGGGTAGGCCCTCGATCTGGCGGGCGTACTCCCGGGCATCCTCGGGGAGGATCTTCGTCCCATCCGCCCGGGGGACGAGATCCTCCTGGAGCAGCCCGCGCTGCCGGGCCGAGGCGACCCCCTTGTAACCGATGATGGCCACCGCCCAGAGCATGAGGACGAAGCAGGCCTCCTGCTCGAAGTCCCGGATGATGACCCAGCCGGAGCGCTTCGGGACGTAGGAGGGATCCGCCTGCATCCGGGCGACCTGGTCGGCGAGGATGTAGTCCGCGCGGGGCCGCACCACCAGCGCATAGAAGCCGTGCACCAGGATCACGGCGATGAGCAGGGCGACGATCTGGAACACGAACTCGGGGGAGAAGAAGGTTCTGCGCACTAGATGTCCACCCTAGATATCCACCGGGA
>JASFRI010000195.1:0-7774 GCA_050115015.1 Acidobacteriota bacterium | reverse complement strand
GCACGCTCAGACTCCGCTTCATTCCGGCCTCCTCTCGGCCAGGGACTTCGTGCAGTGAGTCCCGGAGGCACGACGCTAGCACGAGCCTGCGGCCTCTGTCGATTCGCACCGGCTGCCCCTGCGGGTCGTGCAGTTCCGGCGACCGCCGCCAGGCGCCTCGCAGCCGGCACCACGGCGCTCGCAACGCGGGGGCGCGGAGCTTCTCAGCAGCCTGCTAGAGGTCCGGATCGGGGACCCGGCCGCGAGTTCCGGGAATCGCTGCGCCGACGGGAGGCGCTCACGACACGGATGGCAAGCCCGTCGGACAACGTGCGATCCGCGTCCTGGGAATCCGCGGAATGCGGAACCGCGAACCCTCTCGGGGCATGAGGCTTGCTTTCTTCTCGAACCGGGCGTTCCTGGGGTCTGCCATCCGGAGGAGGCGGAGATGTTCGACCGCGAGGAACTCAGCCGTCGTGACTTCGTCAAGGGAGCGGCCGCCGCCGGGGCGCTGATGGTCCTGGGGAGAGCCGGCGAAGCGACTCCGCTGGCACCCCACTCCGACCGTGCCACCCTCTTCCGCGTCGTCAACTGTCCCGTCCACGATCTCGAGATGCGCCACCGCGGCGTCGACGCTCTGCTCAAGCTCCTCGCCGATCGCGGCCAACCGCTCTACAGGACGGCGCTGCCGCACCCCTGGGCCGGCGCCGACGGGCTCATCGGGCACGATGACGTGGTACTGGTCAAGGTCAACTGCCAGTGGAAGTGTCGCGGCACGACGAACACCGATGTGGTGCGCGGGCTGATCCATCGCCTCCTGCAGCATCCCGACGGCTTCCGCGGTGAGGTGGTGATCATCGAGAACGGTCAGGGGCAGGGGGCCTTCGACGGCGATCCCCGGGCCTGGAACGCCTACGCCCCCTGGCCGGGCATCGATGGCGGGGTGCACGTCAACGCGGAGGAGGAGGGCGTGCTCACCATCGACCACCTGGTGAACACGGTGTTCGCGGACGAGCGCGTGAGCTCCTACCTGCTCGATCCGATCCGGGCCACCTTCCTCGCCGCGGACGATCACGTCAACGACGGGTACCGGCGGGTGGCGGACGTCTCCTATCCCTGCTTCACCTCGGCCGGCGGCAACCGGATCGAACTCCGGGAAGGCACCTGGAACGGCGCCGCGTACGAGGATCGACTCAAGCTCATCAACGTTCCCGTCCTCAAGCATCACGACGGCACCGGGGTCACTGGCGCGCTGAAGCACACCTTCGGCATCCTGTCCATGTGGGACGGCTCCGCCGGCATCCGTCACTACAGCCAGTCGGGGTCACAGGCGGGCAAGATGTGGACCCATGTGCGCTCGCCGATCCTCAACATCGTCGACGGCATCTGGGTCAGCCCTGGAAGCCTGGAGGGATACCCGATCTCAACGACCCACCGGGCGAACGTGCTGCTCGCCGGCACCGATCCGGTCGCCCTCGACTATCACGGGAGCAAGCACATCCTCCTGCCCCTGGGCGGCGCCTATGCGTCGCAGCACGACCCGGACGCCTTCCCGGGCCTCGTGGACCACCTTAATGGCGCCCAGCAGGTGATCAACGCCGCGGGGGGAATCGACGGGAAGCCGACCTGGCAGGGCGACGAGAACATCGATGTCCTCGCGATCGAGGCGAGCTCGCAGCCCTCGCCCGCCATTCGTGCCAACGGCGCCGCCAGCGACGTGGAGGTCCCGGCGGGGACGCCGGTGTCGATCGAAGCGGGCCTGGTCACAGGCGCGGCGGCGGGACGCGCCGCCGACGCCTGGCTGCTGGCGGATACCCCCTCCGGGTGGTGGTCCTACGCATCCGGGGGCTGGCAGCGGGGCCTGCGCCGCTTCCGGTCCGGACCTCTCGCGGACGTGGCCGGCCTTGCCATCCTGGACGAGCCACTCCCGCCGGGGAGCTACACGTTCTACGCCGCCGTGGACGACAACACCGACGGCGTGCTCGATGCGACCTGGTGGGATGCGGTCCGGGTGCGCGTGATCGGCTAGCCGGGGCCAATTCACCCGCTGCCGGTTCGAAGGGTGGAAGCCCACCGCGGCGACTGGACCTGCAGGGAGTCCGGGTGGCGGCAGGACGTGACGGTCTGTCGGGAGAGATGGAGAGCTTGCGGGACAGGGCGGACGTCCGAGGGCGGGTTGGGGAACCCGTTGACGAGGTCCAACGCAGGCCAGCGGGCTCCTGGCCCTCCCGAGACCGGCAGGTGGTGAATCGTCCGGGAGGAGGGAGAACGGAACCGAGCGCCTCCGCCGGGGACGGGTGAGGTCACCCGGCGGAAGGCCGGAAGCCCCGTGGTCGATCCCCCACGGGGCCGGTCGGGTGGAAGGCCAGCGCCGTACCCGTCGGCAAGTAGCAGCCGCCCCTCGAAACTAGGGGACGTGAATTGGCGGGCCGTTCAGCCTCACGGGCCCTTCCGGGCCTACTGGGCTTCCGTCCACGGGCCGGGATCGCGACCCGGGAACAACGTACCACCTCCCGCGCCGGAGTCAAGAGAAATCGGAGCCGGGCACGACACCGGCCGCCTCCGCCGCGAGCCATCCAGATGCCTCGTCGCGTAGAGGTTTTCGACGCCTTCCGGCGGGTCTCGCTCAGAAGGTGCCACGCCTCGACGGAGCCATTCGCGCCCGCCACCACCTGCCCGCGACACCATGGTCGGCTCCGTCCATCCCCACGGCGCCTGGCCGTGGTTCTTCCAGAGCATCTCAATGGTCGGACGGCGGGCGCCGCCGCAGGAAACGGTTCCACAGACCCCACAGGACGAGGAGGGGCCCGGCGTACAGCGCCGCCGCGGCCGCGAGTCCGGGGCTCCCGGTCAGCTGGATGCCCAGCTGATCCCGGAAGGGATCGTCGTTGACGACGTACGTCCAGGTGGCACCCGGTCCTCGCGGGCGCGGCCCCGGGCCGGCGCGCGTCCAGTCCGTTCCGGTCAGGGTATCGAGGATGCGCGCGTCGATCCTGTCCAGCATCTCCCGGAACGCCCGCGAGCTCGTCTCGACGAACTCATGCAGGGGGTCCCGGCCTCCGACCCGGACCAGGTGGATCCCCTCGCGAAGGTCCGTCATCGCCTCGAGATGCTCGCTCCAGGCCCGGTCGATGTGCCGCAGCGAGACCTCGCGCTCGGCGTCGCGGAACACCCCCTCCCCGACGCGCTGCGCGATTGCCGCCCGCAACTCCGGCCGCGCCCGTGCCAGCGGGGAGACGGCGCGTCCGTGCAGGACGTCGGCACGACGCCGCGCCAGGTCCCGGCGCTGCCGCTCGATCGCCTCCGAGTAGCGGGTCAGCGTCCGCCGGATCTCCCCGTTCTGCCCCTCGACGATCCGCTGCGCTCTCGCCACCTCGCGACGGATCAACGGATCGTCCAGGGCCTCGTCGACTTGCCGGGGCCACAGGGCGGCCGGGACCAGGGAACGTATCCCGTAACGGACCAGCAGGTCGTCGTCCAGGCTGACGAAGAACTGCGAGCTTCCCGGATCCCCCTGTCGACCCGCGCGCCCCCGTAGCTGCCGGTCGATGCGGAGGGCCTCATGGCGGTGGGTGCCGATCACGTGGAGACCGCCAAGGCGGACGACGGCATCCCGCTCCGCCTCGTCCTCGCCGCCGAGCCGGATGTTCGCTCCCCGTCCCGCCATGTTCGTGGAGATGGTCACGGCCGCCGGCGCGCCGGCGCGTGCGATGAGGCGGGCCTCGCGCTCGTCGTGTCGGGCGTTCAGGACCTCGCAGCGAATCCCCGCCCGCTCGAGGCTGGCGGCGAGCGTCTCCGACTCCTCGACGCTGGCGGTGCCGACCAGGACGGGTCGGCCGCGTTCATGATGCACCAGGATCTCCGAGACGACGGCGCGATCCCGGGCCTGCCGCGTGGCAAAGACCCAATCCGGAAGGTCCCTCCGGACGCAGGGCCGGTTCGGCGGCACGACGACCACCTCGAGTCCGAACAGCTCCTGGATCTCCGCCGCGGCGGAGCGAGCCGTTCCGGTCATGCCGCAGAGCAAGGGATAGAGGCGCAGGAGGTGCTGCAGGGTGATCGAGCCGAGCACCCTGCCCCGGGACCGCTGCGCCACACCCTCCTTCGCGTCCAGAGCGGCCTGGAGACCGTCGGGCCAGCGGCGGTCGTCCACGACCCGGCCCGTGAACTCGTCGACCATCGCGGTCCGTCCACCCCTGACGATGTAGTCGACGTTCCGGCGGAGCAGGTGGGCCGCGTGGAGCGCGCAGTTGAGGGCGGTCAGACGCTCGAGGTTGGCCGGAGCCAGCAGGTCCCCGCAGCCCAGCAGCTGCTCGACGAGCTCGAGGCCAGCCTCCGTGAGGTCGACGGACCGGCCGTGCTCGCCGACCTCGAAGTGGATCCCGGCCTCGAGGTTGCGCACCAGGATGACCATGCGATGAGCCTCGCCGCGCTCGCCCCCCTCGCCCCCGGCGATCACCAGGGGAACCCTGCCCTCATCGATCATCACGGAGTCCGCCTCATCCACCAGCGCGAAGTGGAAAGGCCGCTGGATGATCCCGGCGGGCTCCGTTTCCAGGGAGTCGCGCAGCAGGTCGAACCCCGCCTCCCGGGCCGTCAGGTACGTGACGTCGGCGCGGTACGCCTGTCGGCGGCGGTGTCGTTCCATCCCCTGCTGGACGAAGTCGACCTCGAGCCCGAGGAGACGGTAGACGGGGCCCATCCATGCCGCGTCCCGCCGCGCCAGGTAGTCGTTGAAGGTGAGCACGTGGGCCCCAAACCCGGTCAGCCCATGGAGGTAAGCGGGGAACACCGCGGCCAGGGTCTTGCCCTCGCCCGTGGGCAGCTCGACCACGCTGCCATCTCGCAATGCCAGCGCCGCCAGGAGCTGGACGCGAAAGGGGTCGAGGCGGAGCGCCCGCCGGCTCGCCTCCCGCACGAGGGCGAACCCCTCGGCTTCGAGGCGCTCGACGGCCTCCCCCCGGTGCGCGCGCTCCCGTAGGCGAAGCGATCTCTCCCGGAGCGTCCGGTCGGGGACCCCGGCGAGGTCGGGCTCCAGGCGGTCGATCGCGGCGATCCGGCTCAGGTACGGGTCGAGGTCGAACCGGAGGGGCTCGCCGCGGAGTCGGCTCAGGCCGCGCCGCAGCCGTTCCCTCAAACCCGGTGCCGGGGGGTCGGCGACCGTATTCGCCTCGGGCGGTCGCATCGGCTCCTTTCGGGGCGCCGGGGATCGGCGCCACGGCTGCACCGTAAGACTCCCGCGGGCGGTGTCAAGGCTGGCGGGGGACGCCCCGTGGACCGCGGCGGGGTCCGGAGGGCTGATAACGCACGGGTGGTCGGAACGATCCCGGCACAAACCGCTATAATGCCGTCCTCCGTGCGCCCGTCCCATACTCACGAACCCCGGAGGTCTCATGAGGTCCCAGCCAACGGTCGGCTTCCCCGTCGCGCTCCTGGCCGTCTGCGTGCTGTCGATGCTCCCCTGCCCGGCCCGCGGCTCCGACTGGCCGCAGTACCGGGGCCCGGAGTCCTCGGGAGTCGCCGATTCCGGGGGCTCCTTCGCCGGCGGTTCGGGGGCGGGCCTGAAGATCGGCTGGAGGCGTCCCCTCGGGAGCGGGTATTCCAGCGTCGTGGTCGCCGGGAATCGCGTGCTCTCCATGTTCAGCGACGGCGACGCGGAGTTCCTGGCGGCCTTCGACGCCGGCACCGGGGAGGAGCTGTGGCGCTACCGCAGCGACGCCAACCACAAGGGTCACGACGGATCCCATGACGGCCCCCTCGCCACGCCGGCGGTCTCCGACGGCAAGGTGGTGGGGCTGACGCCGCGGGGGCGGCTGTTCACGGTCCGCGCGGACAGCGGCAAGGAGATCTGGACGGTGGACCTGACGGCGAAGTTCGAGGCCGCCTCCCCGTACTATGGATTCGGAGGTTCCCCCCTGGTGATCGACGGCGTCGTGATCCTCCAGGCCCCCGTACCGGGGACGGCGGTCGCCGGCTATGATCTGGCAACCGGGGAGCGTCTCTGGACCGCCGGGGACGACCGTATCCAGTACCAGACGCCGGCGGTGGTGCGCGTGGGCGGGACGCCGGTGCTGGTCGCCGCCGGCATGAGCCGCGTCTTCGGGATCCGCCCCGCGGACGGTGAGGTCCTCTGGAGCTTCGAGCATGGCGGGGGCGGCTCGGCCTACGGGGCCGCCTCCCTGACGCCGGTGGCCGCCGGCGAGGACCGCCTGTTTCTGGCCCACGAGGACGATGGCGCGACCGTCTTCGCGCTGCGGGACCAGGACGGCCTGGTGGTCCCGGAGCAGCTGTGGAAGAACCGCAACATCCGCAACAGCTACAGCGTCCCCGTGTATCACGACGGCTTCATCTACGCATTCAGCAGTCGCTTCCTCATCTGCGTGGATGCGGCGACCGGCGAGGCACGCTGGCGCTCCCGGGAGCCCGGGGACGGGTTCCTCATGCTCGTGGACGGCCAGCTCGTCATCCTGACGAAGCAGGGGTCGCTGCACGTCGCGGAGGCGTCCCCGGAGGGATACCACGAGCTGGCGGGCATCGACCTGTTCGAGGACCATGCCTGGTCCATCCCGGCGTTCGCGGACGGACATCTCTACGCGCGCAGTCTCGGCGAGCTGGCGCGCGTCGACCTCGGCGGTGCTCCCTCGGAGGTCACGGTCCAGGAACCTCCCGGCGGCGACGTGAGCGGTACGCGCCTCGGGCGGTTCATCGAGGCGGTGTCCCTCGTCGACGACCGGTCCGGGATGGTCGACCGTTTTCTGAAGGCGGTCGAGACCTTCCCGATGGTCGAGGGCAAGGACCGCGTCAACTTCCTCTACCGCGGTGATGTCGAGGACGTGGCCGTCGGGGGCGACCTGTTCGAGGTCAGCCGTGAGAGGCCGATGGCCCGGATCGAAGGTACCGATCTCTTCTACTACTCAATGCGGCTGGAGCCGGACGCCCGGGTGAGCTATCTGTTCCTGGTGGACTTCGAGCCGTCCCTCGATCCGCGGAACCCGAGGCGGACCGTCATGAACGTGATGACGGAGGATCTGGAGCTGTCGTTCCGCGGCACCGCCGAGGTGGAGATGTCCTGGTTCGCCATGCCCGGATGGAAGGCACCGGACTTCCTCGGCAAGGTGCCGCGCTCGCGCCGGGGAAAGCTGGAGCGAACCGAGGTGGCGGGCGAGGCGACGGAGGAGCCCGTTCCCCTGCACGTCTACCTCCCCCCGGGCTACGAGCGCTCGGAGGAACGGTATCCCGTGGTCTACGTGCATGACGGTCTCGCCGCCCTGGAGCGCGGGCAATGGAAGGCCGCCCTGGACAACCTCATCGGGTCGCGGGTCCGGCCGGTCATCGTGGTGTTCCTCGGCGCGATCCGCGCGGAAACGCAGCAGTACTGCCGGATTCTCTCCGAGGAGATCGTCCCGTTCGTCGACCGGACCTTCCGGACCGCCGCCGGACGGGAGACACGGGCGAACGTCGGCGCCGGCCTGGGCGGCATGATGGCGGTGGTCTGCACCTTCCGGGACCCCGGCCTGGCCGGCAAGCTGGGCGCCCAGTCCGCCCTTCTCCTGGACTACGCGTGGGGCCCGCTCGTCGAGACGATCCGCCCCGCCTCCGAGACCGCCGTGTCGATCTACCTGGACTGGGGTACGTATGACCTGCGCAACTCCCAGGAGAACTGGAACATCGCCAGCTCGAACCGGGAGGCGGTCCGTTTCCTCGAGGGACGGGGCTACAGGGTGACCGGTGGCGAGGTCCATGACGGCGGGGGCTGGCCGAGCTGGCACCTCCGGACCGGCGCCCTGCTCGAGGC
>JASFRI010000194.1:0-7868 GCA_050115015.1 Acidobacteriota bacterium | reverse complement strand
GATCTGATGCGCATGATCTCCGAGGCGGCGTGGCAGTGCGGGGATCCGGGCCTGCAGTTCGACAGCACGATCAACGACTGGCACACCTGCCCGAACACGGCCCGGATCAACGCGAGCAATCCGTGCTCGGAGTACATGTTCCTCGACGACTCCGCCTGCAATCTCGCCTCCCTGAACCTGATGCGCTTCCGCCGGCAGGACGGCGAGTTCGACGTCGACAAGTTCCGGCATGCCGTGAAGCTGTCGATTCTCGCCCAGGAGATCATCGTCGACAATGCCTCGTACCCGACGGAGCCCATCGAGCGGAACAGCCACGCGTACCGCCCCCTCGGCCTTGGCTATGCCAACCTCGGGGCCCTGCTGATGGCCCGGGGCCTGCCCTACGATTCCGACGAGGGGCGGGCCTACGCCGGCGCCGTCACCGCGCTGATGTGCGGTGAGGCCTATGCCACCTCCGCCCGGGTCGCCGGTCGCACCGGCCCCTTCGCGGGCTTCGCCCACAACCGTGAGCCCATGCTCCGGGTGCTGCGAAAGCACCGGGACGCCGCCCTGGCCATCGCCGACGACCACGTGCCGGTGGAGCTGCTGTCGGCCGCTCGCCGCAGCTGGGAGGAGACGGTCGAGCTGGCCGAGTCACAGGGGGTGCGCAATGCCCAGGCAACGGTGCTCGCGCCGACCGGAACCATCGCCTTCATGATGGACTGCGATACCACCGGGATCGAACCGGACATTGCGCTGGTCAAGTACAAGAAGCTCGTCGGCGGGGGCCTGTTCAAGATCGTGAACAACACGGTCCCGCTGGCGCTCCATCGCCTCGGATACGATCGGGAGACGATCCAGGCGACCCTGGATCACATCGCGGAGCATGACACCATCGAGGGTGCCGCGGGGCTCCGGGAAGAGCACCTGCGCGTCTTCGACTGCGCGTTCAAGCCGGCCAACGGCGAGCGGTTCATCGCCCCGATGGGCCACGTCCGCATGATGGCAGCGACCCAGCCGTTCCTCTCCGGGGCCATCTCCAAAACCGTCAACCTCCCGAGCTCCGCCACGGTGGAGGACATCGAGAGCGCCTACATGGAGGCCTGGCGCAGCGGCCTGAAGGCCATCGCCATCTACCGTGACGGCTGCAAGCGGACCCAGCCTCTCTCCACGGGCAAGGACACCCCGAAGCAGGCGGAGCGGGCCCTGGAGGAGGCGGCGAACCTCGTGCCCGGGCGCCAGCGGCGCAAGCTCCCCGACGAGCGCCGGTCGATCACCCACAAGTTCTCCGTCGGCGGCCACGAGGGGTACATCACCGTCGGGCTCTACGAGGACGGCCAGCCCGGCGAGATCTTCGTCGTGATGGCCAAGGCGGGCTCCACGCTGTCGGGGTTCACGGACTCCTTCGCCACGGCGATCTCCTTCGCGCTCCAGTACGGCGTGCCGCTGAAGTTCCTGGTCCAGAAGTTCATCAACGTCCGGTTCGAGCCCAACGGCATCACCCCGAACCCGGATATCCGCTTCACGAAGTCCGTCGTGGACTACATGTTCCGCTGGCTCGGGCTGAAGTTCCTGGACTTCGAGGATCAGGTCGCGCTGGGGCTGCAGCACGGCAGCACGCGCACCGACGCACGGTCCGCCCGGGACCTGATCGAGAACCTCCAGGCGGAGGGCGAGCTCGACCCCGGCCAGGGCGGGATCGTCGGCGGCGGGGAGGATCTGCTGGCGTCCGACGCGCCCCCCTGTTCCGACTGCGGCGCGATCATGGTGCGGAACGGCGCTTGCTACGCCTGCCTCAACTGCGGCGCGACCAGCGGCTGTTCCTGAGGCGGGAGACCGGACTATGCCCTCCGGGGGGGCCGGGGTCGCCCCGGCCCGGCGCCGGGATGGCTGCGCCCGTCCCAGCGGTAGGCCTCGAGGTCGATCCGGCCGTCCGGGCGAAATCGGACTCCTTCCGCCTCCAGCAGGACCCGCTGACGCTCCTCGGAGCCGCCGCTCCCCCGGCTGGAGATCGCCCCCGACGCGTTCACCACCCGGTGCCAGGGTGTTCCGCTGCCGGCGGGCAGCGCGCTGAGGGCCCAGCCCACGTGCCGCGCGGCGCCGGGCCGGCCGGCCATCCGCGCGACCTGGCCATAGGTGACGACCCGTCCCGCCGGCACGCGGCTCACCATCTCCAGCAGCCGCGCGAACAGCTCTCCGGCCGGGATGGGACTACCTCCGGCAGCGGTAGACGAACGCCGGCGGGATGTTCCGCCACACCACCGGGCTGCGACGCACCTGGGGGAAGTTGCGGTGCAGCAACCTCCGGAAGCGTCTTCCGGACGGCAGCAGCAGTCCCTGGATGTAGGCGTAGGTGAGGAAGCGCCCGCCGGGGGCCAGGCACGAGATCAGACGGGAGAGCAGGACCTCCTGTTCCTCTGCCGAGAACGCGGCCCAGGGCAGGCCGCTGACGATGACATCGACCGGGCCCAGGTCATGCTCCCGCAGGATCTCGGGAAGCGCCGCGATGGAGCCGCTGTGGACCCGGACCTCCGGGTGGCGCTCCTGTAGCCGCGCGGCCAGCGCCGGGTTCAGCTCCACCGCCAGCAGCCGTGCCGCGTCGGGGAGGCGGTCCAGGATCGCGCCGGTGAACGCGCCGGTTCCCGGGCCGCATTCCACCGCCGTGCGCACTGACTCCCAGGCGACGTCCTCCACCATCCGGCGCGCCAGTGCACTCGAGCTCGGCACGATCGCGCCAACCCGGCGTGGCGCGTCCAGGAACGCCGACCAGAGACTGAGAAAATCCCGCGTCGTGCCGTTCATCGAGACCCTCGCGCCCGCTCTCCCTGCGGCACTACAATCTCCCCGCCACCGGAGGCGGTGGCGAGGACGGGCGCATGCCAGGGAGGATACCACGATGGACCGGGAGCAGGTCGGGAACGGCGAGATCGAGGTGCTGGAGGGGATTTACGTGGGACACGCGACCGGGCGTGCCACCGGAGTGACCGTCGTGCTGTGCCCGGAGGGGGCCGTGGTCGGCGCGGATGTGCGCGGTGGCGCCACCGGCACGCGGGAGCTGGATCCGTGCTTCCCCGGCCATCTGGTGGAACGCGCGCACGGCATCTGCTTCGCTGGCGGGTCCGCCTTCGGACTGGGGGCGGCGGGAGGCGTCTTGCGCTTCCTCGAGGAGCGCGGCGCCGGCTTCCCCACCTCCGCCGGCCGGGTGCCGATCGTCCCCGGGGCGATCCTCTACGACCTGGGGGTGGGCGACCCCAGGGAGCGCCCGGACGCCGCGATGGGCTACGCCGCCTGCGAGGCCGCGACTCGCCAGGCGCTTCGGGAGGGCAGCGTCGGCGCCGGGACCGGGGCCACGGTGGGCAAGCTCTACGGAATGGAGCACGCCATGAAGGGTGGGGTCGGCAGCGCCGCCACCCGGGCCGGCGAGCTGATGGTGGCCGCCATCGCCGCCGTGAACGCCTTCGGGGACATCGTGGATCCGCAGGGCGGCGGCGTCGTGGCGGGCCCCCGCCTCTCCGACGGCTCCCTCGCGGACACCGCGGCGGCCCTCGGCGGCGGTCACCGCCCGCCGGGTTTCGGGGGGGGGACACCGCCGGACCCGAGCACCACGCTGGTGGCCGTGCTGACGAACGCCACGCTGGACAAGGCAGCGGCCTGCCGGCTGGCGGCGGCGGGTTCCCTGGGAGTCGCGCGCGCGGTGCGCCCGGTCCACACGCGGTTCGACGGCGACGTCGTCTTCGCGCTGGCCACGGGACGCGTCCAGGCACCGGTGGAGCAGGTCGGCGCCCTGGCGGCCGAGCAGGTCTCCGCGGCGATCGTGCGGGCGGTGCGCCTGGCCACCGGCCTCGATGGCATCCCCGCCGTCGCCGAGCTGGAGGGTCGATCGGACTAGAGCACGCCCTCCTGCTGCAGGAGCATCCGCACCCGCCGGGGAGGGATGGTCCCGTACGAGAGCAGCTTGTCGTGGAACACCTGCAGGTCGAAGGCGTCCCCGGCGGTCCGGCGCGCCTGCTCCCGGATGGCGTCCAGCTCCAGGAAGCCGACGAAGTACGTCGACAGCTGCGTCGACGAGACCTTCGCCCGGCGGATCTTCCCCTCCGCCTCGGCGCGCTCCTGGAATCCGGCACGGCACATCAGGTCCATCGCCCAGGCATCGAGCTCGTCGTCGGAGGCCTCCCCCTCCGGCGTGACGTGGAAGCGCTGATCCAGCAGCGCGTTGATGTACGTCCGGAGCTGCATCTTCTTGTGGATCAACAGGTTCTCCGGCTCCCCATCGGCGTACCCGGCGTCGTACACCGTCTTCTCCGCCAGCACCGCCCATCCTTCCGCGAAGGTCGACGAGGCATAAACCTTCTGGTAGATGGAGGCCACCGGCGAGCCCAGCGCGTGCCAGAACTGCACGTAGTGGCCCGGGAAGGCCTCGTGCACCGTGAGGTCCTGCAACGCATAGTCATTGTATTCCCGCAGGAAGGACTCCACGAACCCCTCCGGCTTCCCCTCGACCGAGGAGATCCAGAAGGACTTCTTCAGATGCGGCTCGAAGGCTGGCGGGGGGTTGAAGAAGGCCACCGCCAGCCCGTTCAGGAAGCCCGGTGTCGGTTCCACCACGAAGGGGTCGGAGGGCGGCGGCAGGGTCACCAGGGGGTGTTGCGCGAGGAACCGCCTGATCTTCTCGAGCCACCGCTGCACGTCCTCGTAGATCCGATCCGGACGGGAGTGACTCTCCGACACGCGGGCGATGACCTCCGGGACGATGACGTCGATGCGGGCCTCACCGCGCTCCGGGTGCGTATGGCCGGGATACAGCTTCTCGTGCAAAGGCTCGGCGATGGCCAGCATCGCCGCGCGCTCCTCCCGAAGCGCCGCCTCCGCCCGCTCCCGGATCGACTCCGGCGACAGGTCCGACTCCAGCGTGAACCGGAGCTTCTCCTCCCACAACGCCCGTCCGAGCCGCCAGCCACGCTGCGCCCGGGGCAGGAGGTCCTCCTCCAGCCACCGCTGATAGCGCCGCAGCGCCGCGATGGCACCCGCCGCGCCCCGCTCCAGATCGCCCCGGAGATGCGGTGCCCGCTCCGCCAGTTGCGGCACGGTTTCCTCGAAGAAGCGGATGTTGGCCTGGTTCGCGCCGACGACGAACTCCACGTGAATCCGGGAGGGATCCGAGAGCACCTCCCGGGCCTGATCGAGCAGCCGCGGGTACCCCGCCATCCGCTCGCAGAGGCTCTGCAGTCGCTCCGCCCATTCCGGCGCGCCTGACGGCAGGAGCGTCAGGAACAGCGTCGAGTAGCCGAGGATGTCGTTGACGATCGAGGGGTCCCAGCGATGGGGCTGGAGCTTCTCCAGGAGGAAGAGGTTGTAGCGGATGTCGTGCAGGAGCAGGGCGTGGTCGATGCGCCGTCGCAGGTCCAGCCGCTTCGGGTCGATCCCCTCCATCCGGGCCCGGAAGCGCTGGAACGTCCCGGCGGCCTCCCGGAGCCCCGCCTCCGACATGTCCTCCAGCAGACCGTCACAGGCGTGATAGCCGAGCGAGGACGCCCGGGTCGGCTGCAGCCGCAGCGACGCATCGAGGTACTCCTGCCCCAGACGATCGAAGCCCTCCCCGTTCGCTCCGCTCACGGCCGCATACCTCCCCTCCCGTACCGGCAGGAATCCGATTCTACGTGGACCGGTCCGTGGCCGCAACGCGGGCTCACTGCAGCGCGCCCGGGCCCTCGGAGGCCCCGTCGGCCTCGCGGAGGGTCTCCTCCAGGCGCCGCTCCAGCAGCCCGAGCACCCGGCGGCCCCGCTCGGCCACGTCCAGGAGCTCGAGCAGGCGCTGCTTCTCCTCGGGCGAGAAGCCACCGTGGGTGCAGGCGAGGTTCACCAGGCGCGGGTACGGGACCTCCGGATCGACGGTGAGGGCGCTGGCCGGACGGCCGGTGGCTGCCGCGGCCAGGGCGGTGTACGCGGACAGGATCCGGTCCCGCTCCCGCAGGCTCGCCGCCTCCGCCTCGTCGGGTAGCCGCTCCTCCGTGGGCCGGACCTCCGCGACGCGGTACGGCTCCGAGGAGACCCAGCGAACGATCTCGACCCTGCAGAGCCCGTGGAGCCGGAACACGTAACGCCCGTCCTCCAGCGGGACCACGTCCTCCATCCTGCCGGCGCAACCGACCGTGTGGACCTCCGGCGTCTCGAAGTAGGTCGCTTCCCATCCGGGGCACAGCAGGACCAGCCCCAGGATCCGGTCCCCCTGGAGGGCGTCCGCCGCCATCGCGCGGTAGCGGGGCTCGAAGACGTGCAGGGGAAGGTCGGCGCCGGGGAACAGGACGGCGTTCGGCAGCGGGAAGATCGGGATCCGGGCGGGGAGGGTCATGCCATCCTCGT
This sequence comes from Acidobacteriota bacterium, assembly GCA_050115015.1. Lineage (GTDB taxonomy): Bacteria > Acidobacteriota > Polarisedimenticolia > CBDVAL01 > CBDVAL01 > JASFRI01. The sequence goes on along the minus strand of JASFRI010000194.1, from coordinate 1,529 downwards.
CGGGCAATCGGGCGCCAGCAGGCATTCCGGGCACCGGGGCCGTCGCGCGGGGCAAACCCGTCGCCCGTGGAGGATCATGGCCTGGCTCCCGAACGACCAGGAGCCCTCCGGCAGCAGGCCCATCAGGTCCCGCTCGATCTTGACCGGGTCGCTCTCGCCGGTGAGACCCAGCCGGCGCGAGACCCGCTTGACGTGGGTGTCCACGATGACGGCCTGCGCGCCGAAGCACGCCGCCCGGATCACGTTGGCCGTCTTCCGTCCCACGCCGGGCAGCGCGGTCAGGGACTCCAGGTCCTCCGGCACCCGTCCGCCGTGGCGTTCCAGGAGCGCCCGCGCCGCCCCCTGGATCGCGCGGGCCTTGTTGCGGAAGAAGCCGGTGCTCTGGATGGCGGCCTCGATCCGGGAGGGTTCCGCCGAGGCGAAGGCCTCCGGGTCGGGGAAGCGCACGAAGAGCGCTGGCGTCACGGCGTTGACGCGCTCGTCGGTGCACTGTGCCGACAGGATCGTCGCCACGAGAAGCTGGAAGGGGTCCCGGTGGTCGAGCGTGCACCCGGCATCGGGATGGCAGCGCCGCAGGCCCTTCAGGAAACGCCGGGCCCGGGCTCGCCGCGCCGCCCCGGATTCCCGCGGCAGGGGAGCCGGATCCGGCAACTCGAGGCGGGAGGGGGTGCGAGGCATGCCGGGCATCCTAGCCCTGCTCGAACCGCCTGTCAAAAACGCCCGTCCCGGTGCCACTTCGGCGCCTCCGGCCGCCCCGCGCCGGCTCCGGGGCGCCATGCCGACCGCCACCGGCGCGAGGCAGCCCCGGAGCGGATCCGCGCGGGAGAGCCGGCTCGACGGATGGGATCGCCCCACCGTCGTGGTCTCGCCCCTTGAATCGCCCGGCCCGCGACGGCACAATCCACGGATGCGTGAGATACTCCCGGCACCTTTTCTCCGGCTGCTCCCCGCCGTTCTGCTGCTCCCGGCCGCCCTCGCCGCGGAGGCACCCCCTGCCACGTATCCGATGCCGGAGTTCCGCGTCCAGGCGCTGGACGGCACCTGGCTGGACAGCCAGGATCTGCGCGGCCAGGTGGTCCTGATCGATTTCTGGGGCACCTGGTGCGGCCCCTGCATCGGCGCCGCCCCGGCCATGGAGAAGCTGTACGAGGACTACCGCGGGCGGGGTCTCCGCATGATGGGCATCGCGGTGGACTCGGGCACCCCCGAGGAGGTCGCCGCGGCGGTGGAGGAGATCGGCATCTCGTATCCGGTGGCGCTCTGGAACCGCCACCTCGCGGAGCGCATCAAGGGCCTCCAGGCCGTGCCGACCTACATCCTCGTGAAGCCCGACTGGACGGTCCACAAGCTCTTCGTCGGCGCCACGCCGCCGCAGCGCATCCGCAAGGAGCTGGATCGCCTCCTCGGCGACGCGACTTCGAGCTAGTGTCCCGAGTCAGAAGGACGTTGTGGATTCCGGCGAGGTATCCGCCGTGCTGGCAAGGCGCTTCGACGACGAATACCGGGAGCATTCGGAGGAGAAGCAACGC
>JASFRI010000193.1:0-7871 GCA_050115015.1 Acidobacteriota bacterium | reverse complement strand
CTGACCGTTCCCGCCTTCCAGGCCACCGAGGAGCGCCGGCAGGAGGAGCGGGCGAGGATCCCGCCGGTCTACAACTTCGAGAACGGCATCCTGGAACGGTCCAGCGAGCTGCTGACCCAGTTCTTCGAGACCGGACGGGAGTACCTGGCCTCCCTCGGGCACGCGCCGTCGGAGGAGGATTTGCAGACGCTGCGGATGCAGCTTCCCTTCCCGATCCGCGAGCCCGCGTTCGATCTGCTGGTGAAGGATGGCTTCTCCGAGCCGCTGGAGGCGGTCCTGCGCGCCTCCTTCGAAACCGTGCGCCGGGAGAAGGTGGTGGACAACCGGCTCCCGCTGCTGGGGGTCCCCGCCATCCGCATCCGGGAGATCCGCGACGGCGGGGGGGTGGAGATCCGCTTCGACCGTCTCGATTCCATCCTGAGCCTCGAGGAGGCTCGCGGGAGGGTTTCCCAGGCGTTCCGGCAGGCCATGCCGCGACTGGGCCGGAACCCTTCGGATGCCCTGGCGGAGTTCCTGGAGGCGCTGGTGAACGCCAACCTGCGCTTCGACTCCGGGGAGACCGCCCGGCGCCGGGAGATGGCCGCCGACCGGGTCGGGATGCTGGTCACGAACATCCCCCGGGGCGCCGTGATCCTCCGCGCGAACGAGGTGGTCGACGCGGAGCGTCTGGCGGTCCTTGATCAGATCCGGGCCCTGCAGGGGGATCAGGTGGATCCCGTGGCCGCGGCGGGCTACGCCGTCCTGGGAGGACTCCTCGTCTTCTTCATGTGGCGGTACGTGGGCTTCGTCCGGCGCGAGGGTGGACCCGGCAACGTGTTCGGGATCTGCATGGTGGTGGGGCTCGGCATGCTCCTGTGGTGCTTCGCGCTCCTGCGCCTGGGTGCAGTGCTGGCGGAGGCCGTCGGGCGGCCGCCCTTCGATCGACCCTCGTCCTACGTCTTCGCCATCCCCGTCGCCGCGGGGGCCACGCTGGTGACGCTCCTGCTCCGCGCCCGGGTGGCGATGGTCTTCTCGGTCTTCCTGGCCGTCGTGTTCGGTATGCTCGCGGGCTGGGACATGGCCGCCGGCCTCTTCGCGTTGCTGAGCAGCTTCACCGGGATCTACGCCGTCACCCAGTACAAGGAGCGGACCGCCATCATCAAGGCCGGGCTGATCGTGGGTTTGGTGAACGTCGTCGCGGTCCTGGCCCTGGCCACCATCCTGGGGCGGGTGCGGCCCTTCGGAGCGCTTGCGTTCGATGGTGGCTGCGGGATGGCCGGCGGCATTCTCGTCGCCATCACGGTTTCCTTCGCCCTGCCCGTGCTGGAGTGGATGTTCGGCGTCCTGACCGACATCCGGCTGCTGGAGCTGTCCAACCTGAACAGCCCGCTGCTGCGGCGCCTGGCGGTGCGGGCGCCGGGGACCTACAACCACAGCGTCATCGTGGGGACCCTGGCGGAGAGCGCGGCGCAGCACATCGGGGTGAACTCGCTGCTGTGCCGGGTCGCGGCCTATTACCACGACATCGGGAAGATGAACAAGCCGGAGTACTTCATCGAGAACCAGATGGACGCCACCGGACGGCACAACAAGCTATCCCCGACGATGTCCAGCCTCATCATCGCCAGCCACGTGAAGGACGGCATCAAGATGGCGCGCGAGTACAACCTGCCGCGGCCGATCGTGGACATCATCCCCCAGCATCACGGCACGCGGCTGATCACCTACTTCTACAAGAAGGCGAAACGCCGGGAGGTCAGCGAGATCCAGGAGGTCAGCGAGAGCAACTTCCGCTATCCCGGGCCCAAGCCGCAGACGAAGGAGGCGGCGATCTTCATGATGGCAGACTCGGTCGAGGCCGCCGCGCGAACCGTGGACGAGCCGACGCCGGCGAAGTTCAAGGACGTCATCCGCAAGATCGTGAACGCCGTGATCCTGGACGACCAGCTCACGGAGACGGATCTCACCTTCAAGGACCTGGACGGGATCCAGGAGTCCTTCCTGAAGACGCTCAACAGCATCTACCACCACCGCATCGAGTATCCGGGTTTCCGCTTCGAGGACCGACCGGGTCGCGATCGCGTGACGCTCGGGAGCTGACGGTGCCGCGAGCGGGGGCCGCCTCGGGGGGGCCGGAGGTGGTCGTGGTCGAGATCGCGAACCGCCAGCGCCGCTGGCCGGTCGACCGGGCCCGTATCGAGGCGGTGGCGCGGCGGACCCACGCGGCCGCGGGCGGCGAGCCGGGCGGCATCTCGATCCTCCTGACCGCGGACCGCGTCCTCCGCGGCCTCAACCGCAGGTTTCGCGGGGTGGACCGTTCCACCGACGTGCTCTCGTTCCCGGACGGCAGCGCCTCGCCGGAGGGCGGGGCGTACCTGGGGGACATGGCGATCAGCGTCGAGACCGCGGCGGGACAGGCCGAGCGGGCCGGCTGCAGCCTGGCGGCGGAACTGGACCGGCTCGTCGTCCATGGGGTGCTTCACCTCCTGGGTTACGATCACGAGGTCGACGGAGGCGAGATGATGGCGCTCCAGAGACGCATTCTCCGGTCTCTCCGCCGCAGGGGGATGCGATGAGCCTGGTGATCGGTCTCGTGGTCGCCTCCCTCGCACACCTGCTGCTGTCCTGTGTCCGCCACGCGGTGCTGATGCTGGGGCCCGTCGGGCTGCACCGGGTGATGGAGGGGCACCGTGGCCTGGAGGGATACTTCCAGGCGGGCTACCTGCGCTCCCCATCCGGCGTACGGGCCTCACTGCTGCTGGCCTCCCAGGGCGCCCTCGTGACCGCCACGGTGATGGGCGTCCTCGTGGATGCAGCCCGGGGAGGCGCGCGGCCCTGGCTGTTCGGGGCGGCCTGGGGGCTCCTGGTCGCCTGGGTCGGCGGCGGGGTGATCGCTCGGGGACTGGCCGCGCTGCGCCCGGAGGGCTGCCTGGTGCGCCTCCTCTGGCTGGTCCGCCTGGTGGACGGGCTGCTGTGGCCGCTCTCACGGGCGGTGGTGGCCATGGGACGGAGCCTGGGAGTCCGCTTCCGGGAGCCGGAGGGTTCCGCAGACCCGGAGGACCAGGACGAGGAGATCGAGGCGTTCATCGACGTCGGTGAGCAGGAGGGACTGCTCGAGGAGGGGGAGGGGAGCCTGATCCGCGGTGTCCTCGACTTCGGCGACCGTGTGGTCCGGGAGGTCATGACGCCGCGCACCGCCGTCGTGGCGGTGGAGGATGCCGCCACGGTCGAGCAGCTGCGGGAGCTGGTGGTTCGCGAGAAGCACTCCCGACTCCCGGTCTACCGCGGAAGCCTCGACGAGATCGTCGGGGTCGTGTTCGTGCGCGACCTCATGGAGGTCCTGGGGTCCGTGTCTCCCGAGACCTCGATCCGCCAGCTCGTCCGGCCGGCGTTCTTCGTCCCCGAGACCAAGCGGATCTCGGTCCTGCTCCGGGAGCTGCAGCGACGGCGCACCCATCTCGCGATCATCGTGGACGAGTACGGGGGAACCGCGGGGCTCGTGACCATCGAGGATCTCGTCGAGGAGATCGTCGGTGAGATCCAGGACGAACACGAGCCGCTGGAGGAGGCCATCCGTGTGGGCGATGACGGCGCGCTGGAAGTGACGGGCGACGCGGACATCGAGAGGGTGGCGGAAGCCCTGGACATGGACCTGGAGGACGAGGAATACGAAACCGTGGCGGGATTCGTGTTCTCGACCCTGGGCCGGGTACCCCGGCGCGGGGAGTCGTTCGTGCGCGACGGCGTGGCCGTCGAGGTGCTGGACGCGGATCGACGCCGGGTCCACCGGGTCCGGATGCGACGCCAGCCCGCCGGCCACGAGGCGCCCGAGGCGGATGCCGGCGGTGCCTCGTGAACGCCGAGGTCCCTCCCGCCGGCGAGTTCCCCGAGCACGGTCCGGGCTTCCGCTCCGGGTTCGTGCCCCTCATCGGCCGGTCGAACGTCGGCAAGTCCACCCTTCTGAACCGGCTCGTCGGCCAGAAGGTCTCCATCGTGTCACCGGTGTCCCAGACCACCCGGAACCGGATCCAGGCCATCCTCACCGTCCCCCGCCGGGGCCAGGTCGTCTTCCTGGACACGCCGGGCATCCACAAGCCCCAGTACCGCATGAACCGGCGCATGGTGGCGCTGGCGCTGGAGTCGCTGGCAGGAACCGACCTGATCCTCTTCATGATCGACGCCGCTGCCGGCCGGGGGCCCGGGGACGATTTCGTCCTGGAGCGCCTCAAGGAGGTCTCCGTCCCGGTCCTCCTGCTGCTCAACAAGGTCGACCGGATCCGCAAGGAGAAGCTCCTGCCGCTCATCGACGGGTTCCGGGGCGAGGAGCGGTTCGCGCACATCATCCCCCTGAGCGCGGCGGACGGCACCCAGTGCGATGTGCTCCTGGAACGGGTCCTCGATCTGCTGCCGGAGGGGCCGCCGCTGTTCCCCGCCGACAGCCTCACGGATCGGCCGGAACGCTTCCTGGCGGCGGAGATCGTCCGGGAGCAGCTCCTGCTGCGAACCCGCGAGGAGGTGCCTCACGCCCTCGCGGTCCGGATCGAGAGCTACCGGGAGGACCCCGGCATCGTGCGGATCGAGGCGGCCATCCTCGTGGAGCGCGAGTCCCACAAGGGGATCGTGATCGGTCGCGGAGGGAGGATGCTCAAGGAGGCGGGCACTGCCGCCCGGCTGGAGCTCGAGGGGCTCCTGGCCACCCGGGTGTTCCTCCGCCTCTTCGTCCAGGTGGAGCGGGGGTGGCGCCAGGACGCCCGGATCCTCGACGATCTCGGCCTGCGGGGACCCGATCGCTGACCCGTGACCGGAGTCGGCGGTTCCGGTAGGATCGACGCTGGCCGGTTGGATCCCGGCGGGAGGGCCGATGCGTCCGAGCGTTGCCGAGGGGTACGTCCTCCGCACCTGGAAGCTGGGCGAGGCGGACCTGGTGGTGAGCCTCTTCACCCGGGAGGAGGGCATCCTCCGGGGGGTGGCGCGGGCGGCGCGCCGGAGCCGGCGCCGCTTCGGCGGGGCGCTGGAGCCGCTGACCCGGGTCCGGGTGCGCTTCGTGGAGCGCCCCTCCAGCGACCTGGCGCGCCTGGAGGAGCTGGAGCCGATCCGCTCGTACTTCGGGGCGCAGTCGGACCCCGCTGTGGCGGCGGCGTTCGCCTACGTGGCGGAGATGGTGGAGCAGTTCGGCCGGGAGAAGGAGGCCGACGACCCGTTTTTCCGGCTGGTGGGAGCCGTGGCGGAGGGGCTGGACCGGGGGGTTGACCCCCTGCTCGCCGCACGATACTTTGAAGCCTGGACCTTGAGACTTCAGGGCCTACTTCCCGATCTACGCATCTGTCCCTCCTGTGAGCGCCCACTCACGGCCGGCGGCTGGTACGATCGGCGGCACGGAGAGGTCTCGTGCGCCCGGTGCCTGCCACCGGCGTCCGGTGGCGAGCGTATCGAGCCCGGGGTGTTCGCCCTGGCAGGCTCGATCCTCACCCGTCCGCTGGACGCGGTCCACGAATGCCGGCCGGCACCGGCCACCGTCGCCGGCCTGGGGAGTCTCCTGGCCGGCATCCTGGCGCGGTTCCTGGAGCGACCGTTCCGTTCGTTGCGAATTCTGGAGGGACTTTCCGCGTGAGTGGTGGACTCGACGTCCAGGGGTTGATCCTGGCGCTGATGCGGTTCTGGGGGGCGCAGGGGGCCATCCTCGCCCAGCCGTACGACGTGGAGATGGGGGCCGGGACGATGCACCCGGACACGTTCTTTCGCGTCCTCGGACCGGAGCCCTGGAACGTGGCCTACGTCCAGCCCTGCCGGCGTCCGACCGACGGGCGCTACGGGGAGAATCCGTTCCGCCTGGGCAAGTACTTCCAGTATCAGGTGATCCTGAAGCCATCCCCGGACGATGTCCAGGACGTCTACCTGGAATCGCTGCGGGCCCTCGGGATCGACCCCTCGGAGCATGATATCCGCTTCGAGGAGGATAACTGGGAGTCGCCGACCCTCGGGGCCTCGGGCGTCGGCTGGCAGGTCATGTGCGACGGGATGGAGATCACCCAGTTCACCTATTTCCAGCAGTCCGGTGGCTTCGAGCTTCCGGTGGTCTCGGCGGAGATCACCTACGGCATCGAGCGTATCGGGATGTTCCTCAACGACGTCGGCAACGTGTTCGACCTGGATTGGTGCACCGTGGGCAACCGGACGGTGCGATACGGGGACGTGCGGCAGCAGGAGGAGCGCGAGTTCTCGCGCTACCAGTTCGAGTCCGCGGACGTGCCGCTCCACCTGGATCTTTTCGAGCGCTACCGCCGCGAAGGGGAGCGCCTGGTGGAAGAGGGGCTCACCCTTCCGGCCTATGACTGCTGCCTGAAGTGCTCCCATGTTTTCAACATGCTCGATGCCCGGGGGGCGATCAGCGTGACCGAGCGCGCCGCCTACATCGCGAAGGTCCGGGGCCTGGCGCTGCTGTGCGCCCGGGCCTGGATGGAATCGCGGGAGGCGCAGGGGTTTCCCCTGCTGGATGACGGGACCGGGCCGGGGGAACGGTCGTGAGCGGGCCCTCGACGCTGGATTTCCTCCTGGAGGTCGGCACCGAGGAGATCCCCGATCGCTTCGTGGCCCGGGCGGCGACGGACCTGCAGCGCGGCCTGGCCGAGGCGCTGGAGCCGTCGGGGATCCTGACCCCGGGAGCCCGGTGGAGCGTCTGGTCCACGCCACGCCGGCTCGCCGTGGCGGTGGACGGCGTACGTCCGCGGCAGGAGGACCGGGAGGAGGAGAACGTGGGCCCCGCGGTCGCCGTGGCCTTCGGGCCCAATGGGGCGCCGACCCGGGCCGCCGAGGGCTTCGCCCGTAGCCAGGGTGTGCCGGTGGCGTCCCTCGCCCGCGTCGAGACCCCGAAGGGGGAATACCTGGCCGTGCGGCGGATGGTCGAGGGCCGCCCGGCGGCGACGATCCTCGCCGAGGCCTGCGCCGCGGTCCTCCGGCGGATGCGGTTCGGGAAGATGATGCGCTGGGGGGACGTGGGTTTCCGCTTCGTCCGGCCGATCCGCTGGGTGGTCGCGCTGCTGGAGGAAGAAGTCGTCACGCTGGAGATCGCCGGCGTACGCTCCGGGAGAGCGTCCCGGGGGCTCCGGGGGGCGGGGGGCTCCCGGAGCCTGGAGCTCGGCCGCGCGCGGGACTACGAGGACGTCCTGCGGGAGGCCGGCGTCGTCGCCGATCCCGCGAGGCGGCGGGCCATCATCCGTGAGGCCCTCGCGGAGGCGGCGGCCGCCGCCGGCGGCCGGCTGCTCGAAGACGAGGGGCTCCTGGAGATCCTCGTGTACATGACCGAGGCCCCGTCGGTGATCCACGGGTCGTTTCCCCCCGAGTATCTCGAGCTCCCGCGGGAGGTCCTGGTCACCGCCATGCGCCATCATCAGCGCTACTTCTCGGTGGTGGAGGGGGCCGGGGAGGAAGAACGGCTGCTGCCGGCGTTCCTCGCCGTGCTGAACCGGGAAGGCGACCCCGATGGGCGGATCCGGCGTGGGAACGAGTGGGTCCTGCGGGCGCGGCTCGCGGACGCGAGGTTCTTCTGGGAGGAGGACCGCAAGCGTCCCCTGGAGGGACGCCTGGAGGACCTGGGCCGCGTCATCTTCCAGGAGAAGCTGGGAAGCTACCGTCAGAAGACCGCCCGGGTGGCGGGGCTCGTCGACGCCCTCGGCGAGGTCCTCGACCTCTCCGGGGAGGCGCTGGCGGCGGCGAGGCGCGCCGCGGAGCTGGCGCGCTGCGACCTGACCACGCAGATCGTCGGGGAGTTCCCCGAGCTGCAGGGGGTGGCGGGCGGGATATACGCCCGCTGCGACGGTGAGCCTGCGGCGGTGCACGAGGCCGTGTACGACCTGTACCTTCCCGCGGGGGCGGCGGACGACCTGCCCCGGGGC
>JASFRI010000192.1:0-7888 GCA_050115015.1 Acidobacteriota bacterium | reverse complement strand
GTTCCCGGCGGAGACCCTCGAGACCAAGCGGAGGCTCCTCCCCATGGCGGTGGCGGGGCGCTGGCTGGTGGTCTTCGATCACGATCCGGAGGTACCCATGGCGTATCTCCGGGAGGAAGAGAAGGGTCGCCTGGTGGCGCGCGCGCCCCGCGACATGACGGAGGGGAGCTGATGGAAGCGGTTCTCGCCCTGGAGGACGGCAGGGTCTTCCGCGGCCGGGCGTTCGGCGCCACCGCGGAGCGCGGTGGGGAGGTCGTGTTCAACACCTCGATGACCGGGTATCAGGAGATCCTGACGGATCCCTCCTACCGCGGTCAGATCGTCTGCCTGACCTACCCGGAGATCGGCAACTACGGCGTCAACGAGCTGGACGTGGAGTCCGGCCGCGTGCAGGCGGAGGGGCTGATCGTCCGGGAGCTGAGCGAGATGCACTCCTCCTGGCGTTCCCGCTACGATCTGCACCAGTACCTGAAGACCGCGGGGGTGCCCGGGATCTCCGAGATCGACACCCGTGCCCTGACCCGGCACATCCGTCGGGAGGGGGCCATGCGGGGCGTCCTCTCCACGGAGGGGACCGAAACCACCGCGCTGATGGAGCGTGCCCGGGGGCTTCCCCGGCTCGGCGAGCAGGACCTCGTGGCGCAGGTCACCTGCAAGGCCCCGTACACCTGGCTGGAGGGGCGGGAGGACGGGTGGGCGGGGAAGCGGCGGGTCGCCAAGGGGGAGCGCTACCGCGTCGTCGCCTACGATTTCGGGATCAAGCGGAACATCCTGCGCTATCTCTACGATTCCGGGTGCTCGGTGCTGGTGGTGCCCGGCACCACCCCCGCCGCCGAGGTGCTGGACCTGCATCCGGAGGGGGTGTTCCTGAGCAACGGTCCCGGAGATCCCGAGTCGGCGACGTACGCCGTCGAGGCGGTGCGGTCGCTGATCGGCCGGGTGCCGATCTTCGGCATCTGCCTGGGCCACCAGATCCTCACCCTGGCCCTCGGTGGGCGCACCTTCAAGCTCAAGTTCGGCCATCACGGCGCCAACCACCCGGTGCAGGACCTCCGCACCGGGCGGGTCGAGATCACGAGCCAGAATCACGGCTACTCCGCGGATCCGGAGTCCCTGGGCGACGCGGTGGAGCCCACGCACGTCAATCTCAACGATCGGACGAACGAGGGCTGGGCCCATCGCTCGCTGCCGATCTTCGCGGTGCAGTATCATCCGGAGGCATCTCCGGGGCCGCATGACGGCGACTACCTCTTCGAGAGGTTCGCAATGGCGCTGGAGGACGCCCGCGCCGGGACCCCACGTCCCGCGGCGGCGCTGATCCGCTGACGTTCCCTTGGACACGTAGCCGCTGTTCCAGGAGGTTCGATGTCTCAGGCCCGTCGTGCATCCGGTAGCCGCAAGTCGCAGGGGCAGATGTCCCTCTCCTTCTCCGGCCGGGGCGGTGCCCGCAAGCAGGGGAAGGCGCCGCGGAGGGCGGCGGCCGCCGGGCGGCGCAAGCCGGAGCCGGAACCGGATCCCCAGGAGCCCGCCGCCGAGGCTGCGGCCCCCCGCCGGAAGGCGCCGCGAAAGCGCCGCGCCGAGACGGCCACGAGCCTGGGGGCGCGCCAGCGGGAGATCTCCGTCTCCGAGTTCTTCGCCAAGAACCGGCACCTGCTGGGCTTCGACAACCCCGCCAAGGCCCTGCTCACGACGATCAAGGAGGCGGTGGACAACGCCCTGGATGCCTGCGAGGAGGCCGGGCTGCTCCCGGAGATCGTGGTGACCATCGGACAGCTCGGCGAGAGCCGGTTCCGGGTCTGCGTGCAGGACAACGGCCCGGGGATCGTCCGCGCCCAGGTGCCGAAGATCTTCGGGAAGCTGCTCTACGGGAGCAAGTTCCACCGGCTGCGCCAGAGCCGGGGGCAGCAGGGGATCGGCATCTCCGCCGCCGGCATGTACGGCCAGATGACCACCGGGAAGGGCGTACGGATCATCAGCCGGACCGGTCCCAGGAAGCCCGCCCACGAGTTCCTCGTGCAGGTGGACACCCGCAGGAACGAGCCGAAGATCCTCCGTGACGAAACGATGGACTGGGAGGTCGAGAGGGGCACCCTCGTCGAGATCGAGCTCGAGGGGACGTACCGCCAGGGAAGGCGATCCGTCGACGACTACCTCGCCCAGACCGCCGTGGCGAACCCCCATGCAGCCATCCGCTATCGCAACCCCAAGGGGGAGACGATCGTCTACGAGCGACAGACGAAGGACCTGCCCGCGGAGGCCGCCGAGATCCAGCCGCATCCCCACGGGATCGAGCTGGGCACGCTGATGCACATGCTCCACGAGACGCGCGCCCGCAACCTGAGGGGAGCGCTCCAGGCGGACTTCTCCCGGGTCAGCGGCAAGGTCGCGGACGAGATCCTCGAGAAGGCGGGGCTGCAGGGGAAGGCCCGCCCGTCGAGGATCGCCAGCCAGGAGGCGGAGAAGCTCTACCAGGCCATCCGGCAGGTGAAGATCATGAATCCGCCGACCTCCTGCCTGTCTCCCATCGGCGAGGAGGTGATCCTCAAGGGGCTGACGGCGCGCTTTCCGGCGGACTTCCACACGGCGGTCACCCGCCCGCCTGCGGTCTATCGCGGCAACCCCTTCCAGGTCGAGGTCGGCCTGGCGTACGGGGGGGGCCTGCCGGCGGACGAGCTGGCGGATGTCTACCGCCTGGCGAACCGGGTGCCGCTGCTCTACCAGCAGGGGGCCTGTGCGATCACCAAGGCGGTCGTCGGGACCGCCTGGAAGAACTACACGCTGACGCAGTCCCGGGGCGCGCTGCCCACGGGGCCGCTCGCCATCGTCGTGCACATCGCATCGGTGTGGGTCCCCTTCACCTCCGAGAGCAAGGAGGCCATCGCCAGCTATCCCGAGATCATCAAGGAGATCCGGCTCGGCTTGCAGGAGTGCGGCCGGAAGCTCGGCATCTTCCTCCGCCGGCGCCGGCGGGTGGCGGACGAGGAGAAGAAGCGCTCCTACATCGATCGTTTCATCCCGCACATCGGCGACGCCCTGCAGGAGATCCTCGGGCTGACGAAGGCGCAGCGGGAGCGGGCGGTGAGCAACCTGGACGACGTCCTGACCCGGAGCCGGAAGCTCTAGCCGGGACGGGGGCGGAGGGAGGGAACGTGGAGAATCCCAGCACCGTGAAGAAGAAGCTCGACCGGGCCACCCTGAAGGCCATCGAGGGCTCCGCCCGGTCGGTCTACGAGAAGGTCAAGCGGAGGGGGAAGCCGGAGATGAAGCTCCCGGTGCGGTCCCTCGGGAACGTGAGCTACAGCTCCAAGAGGGGCTACTTCGAGATCGGACGCCAGAAGAAGGTGCGGACCCTGACCGTCAACACGGTCAAGACCTTCGCCCAGACGCTCAAGATGATGAGCCTCTCCCGGGAGCTCGTCCAGACGGACGATTTCGCGACGAAGAGGGATGCCTACTACCAGTCGAAGAACTGGGGCGATGCCGGGTTCCAGGAGCAGGTGGAATCCGACGCCGTCATGGACGACATCGAGGCCCTGTTCTCGGTGGAGGGGGTGAGCCGCGAGCAGCTCCGCTTCATCCCCGACGAGCACGGCGGGGCGGTGGCCGGGGAGCTCATCGTCCACGATCCGGACCTGGAGACGGGCAAGGTCGAGAAGATCGACTGCACCCGGTTCGGCTCCGGCGCGTACTCGATCCCCAGCCTCGTCGAGCACCTGACGTTCGAGACGAAGGCGAAGTTCGTCCTCTGCGTCGAGACCGGAGGTATGTTCCAGCGCCTGCAGTCCCACAAGTTCTGGAAGAAGGCCGGCTGCATCCTGGTCTCCATGGCCGGCGTGCCGACCCGGGCCACGCGGCGCTTCGTCCGCCGACTCTCCGATCAGTGCGATCTGCCCGTCTACGCGTTCGTCGACTGCGATCCCTACGGGATCTCCAACATCTACCGGACCCTGAAAGTGGGTTCGGGCAATGCGGCGCACATCAACCAGTTCTTCTGCGTGCCACGCGCCCGGTTCCTGGGTGTGACGCCTCGGGACATCGAGGAGTACAGGCTCCCGACGCACCCGCTGAAGGAGGTGGACGTGAAGCGCGCGAAGGACGCGCTGAAGAACGATCCCTTCTTCCTGCAGCACAAGTCCTGGACGAAGGCGATGCAGCAGCTGCTCCGCATGGGAGTCCGTGCGGAGCAGCAGGCGCTGGCCAAATGGGGGCTGAACTACGTGATCGAGGAGTACCTGCCCGCGAAGCTCAAGGACCCCGGGCGGTTCCTCCCCTGAGAACCCCGGCATGAGCGATCCCACGCCTCTCGTTCCGGTGCCCAGGGAGCGGATCCCGGGCTACAACCTGCACCTGGAGATGGACGACATCCGCTGCGGTGGCGGCCGGGCGGAGATCCGGGCGACGGTCCGGGAGGACTTCACCAACCGGCGCGGCGCGAGCCACGGCGGATTCATCGCGTCGATGCTGGACTCGGTCCTGGGCACCGCCGTCGTCTCCGCGCTTGCGCCCGAGGAGTGGTGCGGCACCGTCCAGCTGAACGTGCAGTTCCTCGCGCCGGGCCGCGGGTCGCTGGTCGCGAGAGGGGAGATGGTGCGGCGGGGTCGGCACCTGGCCTTCGCCCGCGGCGAGATCGTGGACGAGGCGGGTCGTACGGTCGCCACCGCCGAGGGCACTTGGTACGTCTGGCCGGAGCACCCCGACGGTGGCGGGCGCTGATCGCGTTCGCCTTGCCTGGCCATGGGTGCGACACTACAATCTCCCCTGAACTGCCCGGACGTCGATGCCTCGACGCGGCACGGGTGGTGAAGGAGAGACTCGATGGCGGCGGGCCAGGCGCCCTGGACGGCGAAGCCGATTCCGATGCAGGAGGTGGAGAACACCCGGCAGGAAGTGGCGGGGTTCGACTCGGACCGCATCCGTCTCCACGGCCGCCGCTTCCTCCGGGAGCAGCCCGAGATGGCGCGCTTCCTGACCTCGCTGACGCGGGACGCCGCCGGACCCGCCGTGGAGCTCACGTTCTACCTGGGCTGCATCGCGTGGACGATGTTCCGGCGTGCGTACGGCGGACGGCTGCCGCGGATCTCCCTCGATCTCCTGGTGGAGAACTTCGAGCGGCTCCGTGGCGACATGGAGCGCTTCGTCGGGTCCGACAGCCGCTTCCTGGAGAGCTACCTCCGGGGCTCGGAGTTCATGCGGCAGGCCCACGTGGTCCGCTTCATCGTGGATTCGCTGCTGGAGGAGCGCGAGGACTGGTCCAACCTCGGCTGCGTCGCCCGGGGGATCTGCCTGGTGGTGCTCCTCTCCACGGTGGAGGCCATGGACCAGGCGGTCATAGCCGTGGACGCCGGCCTGTCCGCCCCCGGGAGTCCGGCGCCGCCCCCGGCCTGACCGGACCCGCGCACCCGCTGCTGCGGGAGCGGCCGCCCCGCTCGCGCTCGCCCACGAGGCCCTGTCCGCCGGAGCTGCGTCTACGCCGCGCGTGCCGAGGCGAACGCGCCGTGCACCGCCGCCAGGAACTCCTCTACCGTCTTCATCTCGCTGATCCGCCGGCGAAGGTCCCTTCCCCCGGGGATGCCGTGGGTGTACCACCCCGTGAACGTGCGGATCTTGTGCATCGCCGTCTTCTCGTCCTCGCGGTCACGGAGCATCTCGAAGTGGCGGAGGATCAGGTCCCGGCGCTCCGCGGGGGACGGCTCCAGGGGAGGCTCGCCCCGCAGCAGGGAGCGGATCTGGTGGAAGATCCAGGGGTTCCTCATCGAGGCGCGGCCGATCATCACGCCGTCGCAGCCGGTCCTCTGCATCATCTCGAGAGCGTCCTCCGGGCTGCGGACGTCGCCGTTGCCGATGACCGGGATCGACAGCGCCTCCTTCAGGCGGGCAATCCTCTCCCACTCGGCCTCGCCCCGGAAGAACTGCTTCGCGGTCCTGGGATGCAGCGCCACCGCCGCGACGCCCTGGTCCTCGCAGATCCGGCCGAGATCGATGTAGTTGACCACCGAGTCGCGGACCCCGGCGCGGAACTTGACCGTCAGCGGGATGGAGATGGCGCGGCGCACGCCGGCGATGATCCGCTCGGCAAGGCGGAGGTCGCCCATGAGCGCCGCGCCGGCGCATCCCTTCAGGACCTTGTTCGCGGGACAGCCCATGTTGATGTCGCAGACGTCCGCGCCGAGCTCCTGGACGAGCCGGGCCGCCTCCACCATCGGCTCCGGGCGGGAGCCGTAGATCTGGATCGACAGGGGCCTCTCGCTGGGGTCGAAGTCCATGAGACGGCGCGTCCGGGGGTTGCCGCGGGTGAGCCCCTCGGAGGAGATGAACTCCATCGTCACCAGTCCCACCCCGCCGATCCTCCTGAGGATCTGGCGGTAGTAGCGATCGGTGATCCCCGCCATAGGCGCCAGGATCGTCGGCGGATCGAACCGGCACGTGGCCCCCGAGGGGCTGCGGTAGGTCAGGGCGTGGGATGTGGATCGTGCGTCGCTCATGCGCCTTCCACCGGGTGCGGACGGTGCCGCCGGGGCCTCATTGTCGGGCTCCCCGGCGCCGGCGTCAAGCCGCCGGCTCGCCCCGGCGCCGTGAATCCCTTGCCACGAAGGCGATTCCCGCGGCAACCAGCAGGAACGCCAGCACGTCGCGGGAGGAGGGCGCCTCGGACCGCACCAGCCAGGCCAGGACCGCCGCGAGGACCGGCTGGAGGTAGATGAACAGCGCCACCAGTGACGATGCTGCGCGGCGCAGTGACCAGTAGTTCAGCAGGTAGGCGCCCACGGTGGGGAAGAGCACGATGTAGGCGCCCAGCCACCAGATGCGCGCCGGGACCACCGAGGGGTGGAAGGCGGCGAGCTCGGGCAGGGCGAGCAACGTGATGGGTGCCGACCCGAGCAGGAAGAGCAGGGCGGTGGCGGGAAGCGTGGGAATCCGGCGCAGGTCCGGGCGGCTGACCACGAGGAAGAGGGAGAATGAGGTGGCGTTCACCACCGTGAGGACGTTCCCCTGGACCAGCGTATCGCGGAGATCGAACGACTCGAGCCGCAGCAGCACGGCGATGCCTCCCAGCGCCACCGCGATCCCCAGTGCCCGCCACGCGCGAGCCGGTTCGTGCCGGAGCACGACGGCGAACAGGTAGGTCAGGACCGGAATGGAGCAGTTGATCAGCGCGGAGCTCACGGGCGTGGTCCGGGCGAGGCCCTCCACGAAGCAGACCTGGTTGATGACCACGCCGAGCAAGGCGAACCCGGTGAACCGCAGGAGCGTCCGCCCGCCGCGCGGCAGCCGGTAGCCCTGGAGCCGTGTCACGGCGAGCAGGAGCATGGCCGCGCCCAGCACCCGCACGGCGGCCCACAGCCGCGGCGGGACGACCGCCAGCACCTCCTTGGCGGCGACGTAATGCGTCGCGAAGAGGAACTGGACGACGGTCAATGCCGCGATCACCCGCAGCACGTGCGTCGGGGCCGGGTCATCCGGGTGGTTCATGTCGGGTCGGTTCTCCCATCGTGCGCGTCCGGCTGCGGTATCCTGCGTGTCCCGGTTCGGTGCGGGCCGAGGGCCCGACAGTATAGACCCGCGCCGGAGGGAGGGAGGAGCGTGTCGGGTCGGTCGCGAGGGAAGCTGCGCCGCGGGCTGCTGGCCTGGTACGCCGCGAACCGCCGGGAGCTGCCGTGGAGGGAGGGCCGGGACCCGTACCGGGTGCTGGTCTCCGAGCTGATGCTGCAGCAGACCCGGGTCCAGACCGTCGTCCCGTACTTCGCGGAATTCCTGCGGCGGTTTCCCACCCTGCGCGACCTGGCGGCCGCGCCGGAGGAGGAGGTCCTCGCCGCCTGGTCCGGCCTCGGGTACTACCGGCGTGCGAGGTACCTGCAGGCCGCCGCCCGCCGCATCGTGGAGCGGCACG
>JASFRI010000191.1:0-8039 GCA_050115015.1 Acidobacteriota bacterium | reverse complement strand
GCTGCAGATCCGGGAGAAGGACCTGGATGTCGCCGCGTACCTCCGCCTCGCCGCGGCGATCCGGTCGGCCGTGGGAGAGGAGCCCGTCCCGCCGCACGCCATGCGGATCCTCTGCAACGGCCGGCTCGACGTGACCCTGGCGTCGGGGGCCGAGGGGGTCCACCTGACCTCCACGGGACCGCCGGTGCACCGGGTGCGCCGGGCCGTGGGCAGGGGGGTGCGGATCGGCGTGTCCACCCACTCGGTCGCCGCGATCCGGTCGGCCGTGGACGGGGGGGCGGATTACGTGGTCTTCGGTCCGGTCTACGAGACACCGTCGAAGCGGGGGATGGGGGAGCCCCAGGGGATCGCCGCGCTTCGCGCCGCGGTGGAGGCGGCCTCGCCGGTGCCACTGCTGGCCATCGGAGGGATCGACGCGGGCCGGGCGCGGCAGTGCCGCGGCGCCGGCGCCCACGGGGTCGGGATGATCCGGGGGGTGCTCGCCGCGCCGGACCCGGAGGAGGCGGCCCGGGCGATCCAGAGGGCGCTCCGGGGGGAGGGGCGATGAGCCGTGCCCTGCCGGTCGTGCTGAGCGTTGCCGGCCTCGATCCCAGCGCCGGCGCCGGCATCATCGCCGACATGAAGACCGCGTCGGCGATGCGCTGCTACGGCGTCGCCGCGGTCACCGCGACGACGGCCCAAAATACCCGGGGAGTGCGGTCCGTCCACCCGATCCCGCCCGAGGTCATCGCCCGGCAGATCGAGGCGGTGGTCTCCGACCTGGAGGTCCGCGCCGTGAAGGTCGGGATGCTGGGCACCGCCGCGGCGGTGGAGACCGTCGCGGGGCTGGCCGAGGAACTCGACCTGCACCACCTCGTCCTGGATCCCGTCCTGCGCTCCGGTAGCGGCACGCCGTTGCTCGAACACGGGGGGCTCGATCCGATGCGCAAGCTGCTGGTCCCAAGGGCCGCGGTGATCACCCCGAACCTCGACGAGGCCGGGATGCTGACCGGGAAGACGGTGCGCGACATCTCCGGGATGAAGGAGGCGGCCCGGGAGCTCCACCAGATGGGGGCGCGCCAGGTCGTCGTGACAGGGGGGCACCTCCCCGGGCGGGCGGTCGACGTCCTGTTCGACGGCGAGGAGTTCGCGCTGTTCGACGCCAGCCGGATCGGCGCGCCGCAGGCCCACGGGCTGGGGTGTGCCTTCTCCATGGCGCTCGCCTGCGGCCTGGCCCGGGGGTTCACGGTGGTCCAGGCCATCGACGACGCGAAGCGGTTCATCGGCCGGACCCTGGGCGCCTTCCTCCGGCCGGGCCGCGGCAGCGTGGTGCTCGACCACGGCGCCCGCTGAGTTCCGCGGTCCCGCTACCAGTCGGTGCGCACGGTGACAAAGAAGGTCTCGATCCCCCGCTGCAGGAAGAAGTAGATCTCCTCGGCCCGGGCCGCGCGCGCGGTCTCGATCGCCCGCTCGAAGGCCTCCAGGCCGTCGACGTCCGTCTGGTCCACGCGCAGGATGATGTCCCCGGGCAGGACCCCCGCGAGCTGGGCCCAGCCGGCGCTCTCCAGCCGGGACACCACGACTCCCGTCACGTCGGGGGGCAGGTTCTGCGCCTGGATCACGTCGACGGTGATCTCCCGCACGGTGATCCCGAGCTCGTCATCCTCGAACTCCCTCGCGGTGAAACCGGTGCGGGGACGCGTGCCCGGACGGATCCCCACGTCGCGGACCTCGCCCGCCCGCCAGACCGAGAGGGGAACCTCCTCGCCCATCGGGAGGACCTCGACCTTCTCCCGGAACGACGCCAGATCCGACTGCTGGCGGGCCAGGACCGGGTCGCCGTCGACGCCCAGGATGACGTCACCGGGCAGGAGGCCCGCTCCCTCGGCGGGGGAGTCCGCCAGGACGCTGGAGACGATGATGCCCCCGGAGCTGCGGATGCCCCAGTAGTCCCCGAGGGGACGGCTCAGGGGCTGCATGGTGATGCCGAACCAGGAGCGCTGCGGCTCGGGCTCGAACGCCGGGGGGGATTCCAGGTCCTCGAGGAACAGCGGGGCCGGGAAGACCATCGGGTAGCCCACCTTGGGCCCCTGGGAGATCGACCCCAGCAGGGCGAGGGGGCTGGACGGCAGATCCGCGGTCTGCGGCAGGACGTCCTCGGCCACGACCCCCAGGGGCGCCCCGGCCTGGGTCAGCGCCAGCCCCCCGATCGCCAGATCCTGCAGGTAGTTCGTCAGGGCGAACATCCGTCTCGGCCGCTCCAGGATCGCGCTGATCCGGCCGGTCCAGAAGGTCGGAGCGTAGTCATAGCGCTCCGGCAGCAGTCCCATCACCACCACCGGATCGCCGATCCCCGCCTCGACCTCGTCCGGAAACTCCACGGGCTGTCGGCCGGGGGGGACCCCGCCGTCCAGCCGGAGATAGGCCAGGTTCAGATCCCGGTTCACGCCCAGGGCCGTCGCGGGAAGCTCCACCTCGCCGGGCTCCAGGACGACGAAGCCGACGGGGTCCAGGGTCATCCGCGGATCTCCACCCGGATCCGGAAAGGGGTCCCCCGAGATGATCACCATGCCGTCCGGCCCGACGAGGACACCACAGAGGACCTTCTCCACCTTCTGGCCCTCGCCCCCCTCGGGCGCCTCCCGTGGCCGCAGGGTGTAGCGCACCGGCACCACCGACGTGGAGAAGCGCTGGACGACCTCCGCCACGGGGTCTGCGACGGCCGCCTGCGGCAGCAGCACCGCCGACAGGAGGAGCACCACCATCCGCGCGCTCATCGCCCCGCCCCCGTCCCGGCGTCGTCGCCATCGTAGATCGGCTCGAGCAGCCGCCAGTTCAGGACGGTGCCCCGCCGCACCTCGAACAGGATCTGCCCCTTGCGGGACTCGATCAGCCGGCGGGCCCGCTGCTCGAAAACCCGGAGGCTGGGTACCGGCTGGTCATCCAGCCGGCGGATGAGGTCGCCCGGCCGCAGGCCCGCCTCGAAGGCGTAGGAGTTCGGCTTCACCCCGGTGACCATCACCCCCAGGCGGTCCTCCATCCGCAGCTGCCGGGCCATCTCCTCCGAGACGGAGCGGGCCGTGAAGCCCCAGGCCTTCACCTCGAGCTCCAGCTCCTCCGTGTCCTCCAGGGACACGGGGGTCAGCAGGGCCTGCACCGGCTCGCCTCCCCGCAGGTACACGAGGTCCACCTCCTCTCCGGCGGGCAGGTCGGCGAGCCACTTGCGCAGCGCCGGGAGCTGCTCCTCGTAGCGGGCGCGCAGCTCCTTCCCCTTCACGGAGACCACCACGTCGCCGGGCCGCAGGCCCGCCTGGTCCGCCGGGGACCCGGCCACCACCGAGGCCACCAGCGCGCCGCGGCCGCCGGCGTCGCGCACCAGCCCCGGGGCCGCCTCCAGGTGCTGCCAGGAGACGCCGATCCACGAGCGCTCCACCTTGCCCCGGGTGATCAGGTCGGCGGCGACCTCCCGGGCCAGGTCGATGGGGATGGCGAATCCGAGATTCTCGCCGAAGACCGGGATCGCACGCGCGTTGATCCCGATGACCTCGCCGTCGAGGTTCACCAGCGGGCCGCCGGAGTTGCCGGGGTTGATCGCCGCATCCGTCTGGATCCAGGTGTTGAAGGTCCCGGTGGGGGTGCCGTCCTGGTCCCGCGCCTCGGGAAAGTAGCGCTCCACCGTCGAGACCACTCCGAGGGAGATCGACCGGGCCAGGCCCAGAGGGCTCCCCATGGCGATGACGAACTGTCCCGCCCGCAGATCGCGCGAGGAGCCCAGCTCCGCCGGCCGGATCGTTCCCTCGACCGCGTCCAGGTCGAGCTGGATCACCGCGAGATCGGTCCAGGGGTCGCGGCCGACCAGGTCCGCACGGACCTCCTGCTGGTCGGCGAGCGTGCAGATGACGCGCTGGGCGTTCTCCACGACGTGGTTGTTGGTCAGCACGTGCCCTTCCCGGGAGAAGATCACGCCGGAGCCGGTCACGGCCACCTTCCCCTTCTCCCCGGCGCGATAGACCTCCAGCACCGGCTGGATGTGCACGAGGGCGGGAAGGACCCGGTCGCGGGCGTCGTCCACGGCGGCCTGCAGATCCCGGGGGTAGGCCTGGCCGGCGGCTCCGCCGAGGATCGCGACGGCGAGGACGGCGGGGTGGAGGATCGATCGGATGCGCAAGGCGGCTCCTGTGGATGGAACATCGCCCGGCCCGAAGAGCGGGCGGCGGCACATTCTGGCACAGACGCCGGCCCCACGCGGGGGCGACGGGGCGCCGAGGTCTTCCTGTCGTGGAGTGGCTGAGGCTAGCTCCCGGGGCTGCCGTTCATCCACTTACAAGAGGCATTTTCCGTATGGGGTAGGTCCAACGTCCATAGTTATGGAGGTGGGAACGCATGGGTAGGACGTTTCAGGAGGGCTCATGAGAGGAGGGCAGCCCCGGGAAGTTTGCTGACATTTCGACAATGGGTTTGACCTGTTTTCGAGTCGCACGGCTAAAAGCGGGCGTATCCTATCCAACATCTGGTGCGGTGTCAAGAAAAAAATACCATTTCTAGTATGCGTTCAAAATGGGCTTCTGCCGGGGGGTTTCGGGTTTTCGCCCTCCCCGGGGTGGCCTGGTGCCACCCGGGGGCGGTGGCTCACCCTCCCACGGCGAGCTGGCCGCAGGCCGCGCGGATGTCCGCACCGCGGCTCCAGCGGATCGAGGCCGCCACCTTGCGCTGCAGCAGGCGGTCGCGAAAGGCCTCCGCGACCGCGGTCTCCGGCCGGCGGTACGGGAGGGCCGGGTCCTCGTTGAACGGGATGACGTTCACCTTGGAGGGGATGCCGCGCACCCGGCGGGCCAGCGCGTCGGCATCCGCCGCCGCATCGTTCACCCCCGCCATCAGCACGTACTCGAACGTGATGCGGTCCCCGCGGGAGAGCGGGAACTCCCCCAGGCTCCGGAACAGCTCATCGAGGGGGTGGCTTCGGTTCACCGGCATCATCCGGGAGCGTAGCGCGTCGCTGGCGGCGTTCAGCGAGACCGCCAGCCGGGGGCGGCGCGGCAGCCGTGCGAGCCGGCGGATCCCGTCCGGGAGGCCCACGGTGGAGACGGTGACCCGGCGGCGGGACATCGCGAGGCCGTCGGGGCCGAGCAGCAGCTCCAGCGCGGTGGCCAGCGCGTCGAGGTTGTGGAGCGGTTCGCCCATCCCCATGAAGACGACGTTGTAGCCCTCGCGGCCGTGTCCCCCCTCGTCGGCCATGCGGAGCACCTGACCGACGATCTCCCCCGGGCTGAGCTGGCGCACCAGCTTCATCCGGGCCGTGAGGCAGAAATCGCACCCGAAGGCGCAGCCGACCTGGGAGGAGATGCAGAACGTCCGGCGCTCGCCGTCGACCAGGTAGACCGACTCGATCTCCCGGCCGTCCCGCAGCTCGAGCAGGTATTTCCGGGACCCGTCGCCGGACTGCCGCACGTCCCGCACGCGCGGCGGCTCGAGCGAGAATCGCTCCGCGAGCCGCCGGCGCAGCGTCTTCGGCAGGTCGGTCATGGCGTCGAAGCGACGCCGGCCATGGTGGTAGATCCCGTGGAGGACCTGCCGTGCGCGGTACGCGGGCTCCCCGAGCTCCCCGAGAACGGGCCCCAGGCTCTCCGGGGTCTGGTCCAGGATGTCGCCGGACGGCGGGGATTCCATGTGCCCCATGATAGCAGCCGGCGGCGGGTCGGGCGTCAGGAGGTCCGGATGCGGGGGTCCAGCCAGGCGTACAGGACGTCGACCCCCAGGTTCACGATCACGAAGAGGACGGTCAGCAGCATCACCACGCCGCTCACCACCGGCATGTCCCGCATGCTGATCCCCTGGAGCAGGGCCGTCCCGAGCCCGGGCCAGTCGAAGATCATCTCGGTGGCGATGGCGCCACCCATGAGCCCGGCGAGCTGCACGCCGGCCACCGTGGCCAGCGGGACCATCGCGTGCCGGAGCGCGTGGCGGATCAGGGCGGTCCTCCGGGACAGGCCCTTGGCGCGGGCCGTGCGCAGGAACTCCTCCCCCTGCACCTCCAGCAGCGACGCCCGCACCACCCGGATGAAGTAACCGGCGGAGAACGCCGCCAGCGTGAGGCAGGGGAGGATCAGGTGCTCGGGGTCCGGCATCGGCAGGAGGTCCAGGCCGAACAGCCGGGCGGCGGCGGCATCCCCCCGGGTGTAGCCCCGGACCGGCAGGAGGTGGAGCCAGGACGAGAAGATCAGCCGCAGCATGATCCCGAGCCAGAAGACCGGGATGGCGATCCCCGCCAGCGAGGCCAGGAAGACCCCGCGATCCAGAGACCTGCCGGGCCGTACGGCCGACGCGGTCCCGCCGATCACCCCGACCGCGAGGGCCAGCCCGATGGCGGAGAGGGAGAGGAAGATCGAGGGCCAGGCTCGCTCCCCGAGGATCCGCGCCACGGGCCGGTCCTGCAGATAGGAACGGCCCAGGTCCCCGCGGGCGAGCCGGGTGAGGTACAGGCCGTACTGCTTCCATGCGGGCTGGTCGAGGCCGAGCTGCCGGCGCACCTCCTGCAGCGTCGGCTCGTCGGCGGTGCGGCCGGCGATCATCCGCGCCGGATCCCCCGGCAGCACGAACATGACGACCCAGACCACCGTGGCCATGACCCAGAGGACCGGGACGAGGCTGAACAGCCGCCGGAGGAGGAATGAGCCCATCGAGTCTACCGGGGCTCCAGCCGGACGCGTTCCAGGGGGATCGCGAAGTCGCCCAGGGGGGAGAGCTCCAGGCCCTGCACCTCCGGCCGCACCAGTGCCTCGTCCTGGAAGGCATAGAAGAAGAGCAGCGCCGCGTCCTCCACCGCGATGCGCTCCGCCTCGCGGTACAGCGCGACCCGACGCCCGGGATCCGGTTCCCGCACGGCGCGATCCATCACCTCGTCGAACGCCGGGTTGGCGTAGCGGGAGTAGTTCCCCCCTTTCCCGGCCGCCGCCGAGTGCAGGTTCGTGTGCAGGAACGTGTAGGCGTCCGGGAAGTCGGCGACCCAGGCGAAGTAGAGCAGGTCGTCTTGCAGGTCCGCGATGGCCTCGAGATAGGCGGCCATCTCCAGGTCCCTCGGCCGCACCCGGACGCCGATCTCCGCCAGGTCCGCGACGATGCGCTCGAGGATCCTCCGGTGGCCCGGGTTCGTGTTGTAGAGCAGCGTGAGCTCGGGAAGCCCCTCGCCGCCGGGATAGCCCGCCTCGGCGAGCAGCGCCCGGGCCCGGTCCGGGTCGTAGTCATAGCCCTCGAGGTCGGGGTCGTAGGACGGGAGGCCCGGCGGCAGGATCCCCGCGATCGGGACGTCCTTCCCCTCGTCGAGGACGCGCAGGATGTACTCGCGGTCGATGGCGTGGTTCAGGGCCCGGCGGAGCGCGCGGTTCCCCCGGAAGGGAGGCCGCGCGTGGTTGAACACGATGAAGCGGCTCGCGATCTGGGGCCACTGCTTGTAGGCGGCCCCCATCTCCTCCCGGATCGCCTGCCGGGTGCCCGAGGGCACCTCGTCGCTGATCTCCAGGTTCCCGGCGCGGAAAGCCTGCAGCGCGGTCTCCTGGTCGGCGATCATCCGGAACTCGACGCGGTCGACGTGGGGTCCCTCGCCGTAGTAGTCCGGGAACGCCTCCAGCACCAGCACCTGCCCGCGCCGCCACTCGCCCATGCGGAAGGGACCGCAGCCCACCGGGCGCTCGAGGTAGCCCTTTCCGGGGTCCTCGTAGACCTCCCGGGGCAGGATGCTCGCCTGCTCCAGGGCGAGGAAGGAGAGGAAGGGACCGAAGGGCTCCTCGAGGGTGATCCGCACGGTGCGCTCGTCCATGGCCTCGAGTCCCTCCACCGTCGCCGCCTCGCCGTCCCGGAACGCACGGGCGCCGAGGACGGGCTCGAACACCCAGGGCCGGGCCGCGGCGGTCGACCGTCGCAGCGCCCGCTCGAACGACCAGACCACGTCGGCCGCGGTCACCGGCCGGCCGTTGTGGAACCGGACGCCGTCCCGCAGGTGGAACACGTAGCTGCGACCGTCCTCCCCGAAATCCCAGCTCTCGGCGACGGCGGGTACCACGCTG
>JASFRI010000190.1:0-8051 GCA_050115015.1 Acidobacteriota bacterium | reverse complement strand
GTCATCTTCGCGAAGGGGGGGCGGCAGGAATCGGACTTCGTCCGGCGTTTCGACGGGCATCGGAGGCTGCGGGAGGCGGTGCTGCGTCTGGCCCGGGCGGCGGGAGCGGGCTGACCGGAGCGGGCTTGCGCTCCTGCTGAAACAGACGTATGATTTAAACGATCGTTTTAGCGGGGCGGGATGCGACCGGCACGGGACACGAAGGCGAGGATCCTGGACGCGGCGGAGGAGCTCTTCGCCGTCCACGGCTACGAGAGCACCTCGATGCGGTCCGTGACGGGGCTGGCGGGCGCCAACCTGGCCGCGGTCCACTATCACTTCGGCTCGAAGGAGGCCCTCCTGGAGGCCGTGCTGGCCCGGCGGCTGGAGCCGATCAACCGGCAGCGGCTGGAGGGCCTCGACGCCGCCGGCTCCGGGGCGGACCCGTCGCTGGAGGATCTGCTGCGCGCGTTCTTCGAGCCCGCGTTCCGCGAGCTCGGGGCCCTCGGCTCGGCGGGGCACCGCTTCATCCGTCTCGCCGGCCGCCTCCACTCGGACGTCAATCCCGAGGTCCGCCGGATCTTCCTGGGCACGTTCCGCGACGTGATTGCGCGCTTCGTGCCGGCATTCCGCCGGGCGTTGCCCGGAGTGGACGACGCCGGGCTGCACTGGCGCCTCCACTTCATGATCGGGGCGATGGCCCACACCCTCGCCTGGATCCCCCACGACGAGTGCGCGGTGACCCTGGGGATCGATGCCTTCGACCCGTCGGAGGCACTGCAGGCCCTGATCGCCTTCTGCACGGCGGGGATGCGTGCGGCGGCGCCCGCGGGGACGACGGCGTGAGGGCCGTGCAGCTCCTCGCCGCGCTGGGCACGGTGCTCCTGGTCGCCTGCGTCAAGGCGCCGCCCGTGGAGCATCCGCCGCTGGATGTGAACGTCCCCGGCACTTGGACGGCTGCCGGTGAGCTCGTCCTCTCCGGGGAGGTGCCGGACGCCTGGTGGGAGGACTTCGGCGCACCGCCCCTCTCGGCGGCGGTGCAGGCCGCCCTCGACCACAACCACGACCTGCGTGCCGCGGCGGCCCGGGTCGAGCGTGCCGCCGCCCAGGCGCGCATCGCCGGCGCGGACCTCGAGCCCGCCCTGGACCTGAACATCGACGGGTCCCGCCGCAAGCAGAACTTCATCGGGCTGCCGATCCCGGGAGAGCCGGGATCCGTCCTCAGCACGACGTTCACGACCTACGGGGCGTCGCTCAACCTGTCGTGGGAGGTTGACCTGTGGGGCCGCCTGCGCGCCGGCGCCCGGGCGGCACTGGCCGACCTGCAGGCCGCCCAGGCCGACTACGCCGCCGCCCGGCTGTCGCTGGCCGGACAGACCGCGAAGGCCTGGCTCGCCGCGGCGGAGGCGGCGCAGCAGGTCGAGCTCGCCCGCCGGACGGTGGAGACCTGGCGGCGCTCCTTCCAGCAGGTGCAGTACCGCTACGAGCAGGGGGTGCGATCCCCGCTGGACGTTCGGCTCGCCCGGACCAGCCTGGCCGATGCCGAGGCCCTGCTGGAGGTCCGGCGGAACCAGCAGGATGCGGCCGTGCGTCAAATCGAGATTCTCATGGGGCGCTATCCGGGCCGCGAGCTGGCAGACCCCGAGGCGCTGCCCGGGGTGCCTTCCCGGATCCCGTCGGGGCTCCCGGCGGAGATGGTGGGCCGGCGGCCCGACCTCGCGGCCGCGGAGCGGCGGCTGGCGGCGGCGGATCAGAGGCTCCGGTTCGCGCGCCGCTCGCTCTACCCCCGGTTCACCCTCACGGCGTCGGGCGGCACCGCCTCCGCCGGGCTCTCGGACCTGGTGGACGGGAACTTCAGCGTGTGGAGCCTGGCGGCCGGGCTGTTCCAGCCGCTGTTCCAGGGGGGTCGCCTGCGGGCGGGCGTGGACGATGCCGAGGCCGGGACCCGTGAGGCCCTGGAGAGCTACGTCTCCGACGTTCTCCGTGCGTACGGGGAGGTGGAGGCGGCGCTGGCGGCGGAGCAGTACCTCGCCCGCGAGACGGACTTTCTCTCGGAATCCTCGGTGCAATCCGCCGCCGCGCGAGAACTGGCCGAGGGGCGCTACGAGTTCGGACTGGAGGATTACGTCACGGTCCTGGAGGCACAGCGGCGTGAGCTGAACTCGCAGGCGGCGCTGCTCGAGGTCCGCCGCCTGCGCCTGAACAACCGCGTGGACCTCTACCTGGCCCTGGGCGGTGGGTTCCAGGCCGGGGGAGCGACGGACCGTCCCGTCGCGGCCGCCGCGTCGTCGGAAGGGAGGGAGCTGGACCGATGAAGTTCGCGATGAAGTTCCTGCTGCCGGTGCTCATCCTGCTGGTGGCAGCCCTCGGGGCCTACGGCATCTTCGTGTCGCGGCCCGAGCCGCAGACCCGGCGGCCGGTGGTCTCACCGCCCCTCGTCCGGACGGTGACCGTGGCGCGGGAGGACGTGCCCCTCCTCGTGCGCAGCCAGGGGACGGTGAGCCCACGCGTCGAGAGCCAGCTCGTGCCGGAGGTTGCCGGCCGGGTGCTCGAGGTCTCCGAGTCCTTCGTCCCCGGCGGCTTTTTCGAGGCCGGGGACGTCCTGGTGACCATCGACCCCTACGACTACCGCCAGGCGATCGTGGAGGCGCGCGCGATGGTCGCACAGTCGAAGCTGCGGCTCGCCCGGGAGGAGGCGGAGGCGGAGGTGGCACGTCGTGAGTGGACGGAGCTCGGCACGGAGGAGGAGCCGACCCCTCTGACGCTGCGGGAACCGCAGGTGGAGGACGCCCGGGCGGCGGTGGCGGCCGCGGAGGCGGCCCTGGAGAGGGCCGAGCGCAACCTGGACCGCACCCGGCTCCGGGCTCCCTACGCCGGCCGGGTACGCTCCAAGCGGGTCGACATGGGACAGTACGTGACGCCGGGGGTCTCCGTGGCGACGGTGTATGCCGTGGACGCCGCCGAGGTCCGCCTGCCCCTCCCGGATGACGAACTGGCGTATCTGGACCTGCCGCTGGACTACCGCGGCGGCGGCACGTCGGGGTCCAATCCGGGGGTGGTGCTGCGCGCGGAATACGGCGGACGCGTGCACGAGTGGAAGGGGAGCATCGTGCGCACGGAGGGGGAGATCGACCCCAAGAGCCGCATGGTGCACGTCGTGGCCAGCGTTCCCGATCCTTACCGCGAGGTTCCGGGGCGCCCGCCCCTGGCGGTCGGGATGTTCGTCCAGGCCGAGATCCGCGGGCGGACCGCCCGGGATGTGGCCGTGCTCCCCCGCGCGGCCATGCGCAGCGACGGCCGCGTGTGGGTGGTCGACGACGAGGACCGGCTGCGGTTCCGGGACGTGACGGTGCTGCGCGCGGACCGGGAGGTGGTGCTCATCGCCGACGGCCTGCGTGACGGGGAGCGGGTCTGCCTGTCGCCGATGGAGGCGGCCACCGACGGGATGCAGGTCCGCATCGGGGATCGGCCCACGGGACCCGAGATCCCGGCGGAGCCCGCTCCCGATGCAGCGGGCGCGGCATGAAGGGCGCCATCCAGTGGTTCACCCGGAACACCGTTGCGGCGAACCTCATGATGGTCCTGA
The DNA here is from genome assembly GCA_050115015.1 of Acidobacteriota bacterium. GTDB lineage: Bacteria > Acidobacteriota > Polarisedimenticolia > CBDVAL01 > CBDVAL01 > JASFRI01. Next base: position 4,486 of record JASFRI010000190.1, on the reverse strand, counting down.
TCCTGATCTCCGGTGCGGTCACCATCCTCGGCGTCAAGCAGGAGGTCTTTCCCGAGATCGCGCTGGACCTGATCACGGTAAGCGTCCCCTACCTGGGCGCGGCCCCGGAGGAGGTGGAGGAGGCGGTCTGCGTCCGGATCGAGGAGGCGATCCAGGGGGTCGACGGGATCAAGCGGATCACCTCGGTGGCGGACGAGAACATGGGGACGGTGGTGGTGCGCCTCCTCCTCGGCGCGGACCCCTCCCGGGTGCTCGACGACATCAAGTCCCGGGTCGACGCGATCGATACCTTTCCGGTGGAGACCGAGAAGCCGATCATCCGGGAGCTGACGAACCGCCGGCAGGTCATCGACCTGGCGGTCTGGGGCGACGCGGACCGCCGGACCCTCAAGGTGATCGCGGAGCGGGTGCGTGACGAGCTCGCCGCGCTGCCGGGCATCACCCTCGTCGAGCTGAACAACGTCCCGCCGTACGAGATCTCCATCGAGATCTCGGAGGAGTCGCTGCGCCGTCATGGCCTGACCTTCGACCAGGTGGCCAATGCCGTACGCCGGTCGTCGCTGGATCTGCCCGGGGGCTCTCTCCGGACCGGGGCTGGCGAGATCCTGCTGCGCACGGTCGGACAGGCGGAGGTAGGACGCCAGTTCGAGGACCTGATCGTGCTGACCCGCCCGGACGGAACGAACCTGCGTCTGCGAGACATCGCCACCGTGGTGGACGGCTTCGCCGAGACGGACCAGTCGACCCGGTTCGACGGCAAGCCGGCCATGCTTCTGTCGGTCTTCCGTACGGGCGACCAGGCAGCCCTGGAGATCGTCGAGGCCGTCCGGGAATACGTCGACGGCGTCGTCCCGGAGCTTCCGGCGGGCATCCACCTCAGCCCCTGGCAGGATTCCGCCAAGGTGCTCCGGGACCGGCTGGATCTGCTGATTCGCAACGGCATCGCCGGTCTGCTCCTGGTGTTCATCAGCCTGGCGCTGTTCCTCCGCTTCCGGCTCGCGTTCTGGGTGAGCCTCGGGATCCCGATCTCGTTCGCGGGGGCGATCTGGTTCATGCCCTGGCTGGACGTGTCGGTCAACCTGATCTCCCTGTTCGCCTTCATCGTCGTGCTGGGGATCGTGGTCGATGATGCCATCGTCGTCGGCGAGAACATCTACACCCATCAGCGGGAGACCGGTGAGGGGCTCCGGGGAGCCATCGAGGGCGCCGCGGAGGTCTCGACTCCCGTCGTGTTCGCGGTGCTGACGACCGTCGCCGCCTTCTTCCCTCTCCTCACGGTGGCGGGGACGATGGGGAAGGTCATGCGCGTGATCCCCCTCGTGGTGATCGCCTGCCTCCTGTTCTCGCTGCTGGAGTCCCTCTTGATCCTCCCGGCCCACCTGCGGCACCTGCCGAAGCACGAGCCCCGGCCCCGCGGGGCATGGGGCCGCTTCCAGTCCCTGTTCGCGGACGGCCTGATGTGGTTCGTGCGCCGTGTGTACGCTCCAGGCCTCGACGTGGGGCTGCGGTACCGGTACGTGACGGTGGCGCTGGCCCTGGCGACGCTGATCTTGACCACCAGCTTCGTGGCAGGTGGATGGATCAAGTTCACTTTCTTTCCGGACGTGGAGGCGGACTACATCTCCGTGGGGCTGACCATGCCCCAGGGGACGCCGGTCGAGGTTACGTCCGCGGCGCTGCGGTCCTTCGAGGAGAGCGCGTTCCAGGTGCGGGAGGAGCTGGTCCAGGAGGGGGGCGAGGACCCCTTTCAGCACGTGATCACGTCGATCGGCTCGCAGCCCTTCGCCGCCGTGCAGCGACAGAACTCGGGGGCCTCGGTGGGGGTGCAGTCCGCCGGGCATCTGGGCGAGGTGGTCGTCGAGCTGGTGCCGGCGGAACGCCGTTCCGTCAGCAGCACGGAGCTCGTGCAGCGCTGGCGCGAATACACCGCGAGCATCCCCGACGCCGTGGAGGTCTCGTTCTCGTCGTCGCTCTTCTCCACCGGCGAGGACGTGAACGTCCAGCTCACGGGCCGCAGCATCGAGCAACTCCGAGCGGTCGCGGGCCGGGTGAAGGAACGCCTGGCCATGTACCCGAACGTGCACGAGATCGCCGATTCCTTCCGCGCGGGGAAGCGCCAGATGGAGCTGGATATCAAGCCCGAGGCCGAGATCCTGGGGCTCACGCTGTCGGACCTGGCCCGGCAGGTGCGCCAGGCCTTCTACGGGGAGGAGGCCCAGCGGATCGTACGGGGCCGCGAGGACATCCGCGTCATGGTCCGGTATCCGGAGGCGGAGCGACGATCCCTCGGGGACCTGGAGGGGCTGCGAATCCGCACCCCGGACGGCACCGAGGTCCCCTTCGGCGAGGTCGCCTCGCTGCAGGAAGGCAGGGGGTTCGCGTCCATCCAGCGCGTCGATCGCCGGCGGACCGTGAACGTCACCGCGGATGTGGATGACGCGCGGGGAGCGACGACCAACGAGATCCTCGCGGATTTGCAGGCGCGCGTCCTGCCGGGAATCCTCGCCGACTTTCCCGGAGTCGCCTACACGTTCGAGGGGCAGAGCACCGAGCAGCGCGATACGATGGGTGGTCTCACCCGGGGTTTCGGGGTGGCCATCGTGGTGATCTTCGCGTTGCTGGCCGTGCCGCTGCGCTCCTACATCCAGCCCCTGATCATCATGCTGGCGATCCCCTTCGGGCTGGTGGGAGCCATCTGGGGACACGTGCTGATGGGGATGAACATCACCATCATGACGATGTTCGGGATCGTCGCTCTCTCGGGCGTGGTGGTGAACGACAGTCTCGTGATGGTCGACTTCATCAACCGCTACCGCCAGACCCACGACAGCGTCCTCGAGGCGGTGCGGGCCGCCGGGGTCCAGCGCTTCCGGCCCATCATGCTGACCTCGCTGACGACCTTCGCCGGCCTGACGCCGCTGATGCTCGAGCGCAGCATGCAGGCACGCTTCCTGATCCCGATGGCGGTGGCGCTGGCCTTCGGCGTCGTGTTTTCCACGGTGATCTCCCTCGTGATCGTCCCCTGCGTCTTCCTGATCCTGACCGACGCCAAGCGTGGCGTCCGGGTGCTCCTGAACGCCGACCGCTCCCGGGAGCAGCCCATGGACGCACCGGTCCTGGACGTTCCGGGACGTTCCGGAGGATCCTCGCTCCCCGTCGAGTGACGCCACCGCTTGTGGTAGGGTCCGCCCCGGAGGGTCTGCCCGTGAAGGAGCTGCGTTTCGGCCTCATCGGCCTGGGGATTCACGGCACGCGCTACGCGCGGCACCTGGCCTCCGATGTGCCGGGTGCACGCCTGACGGCGGTCTGCCGCCGGAACGCGACGGCGGCCCGTGAGTTCGCGGCAAGCCACGGTGCAAGACCGTTCACCGACTTCCGGGAGCTGCTGGACGCGGGAGAGCTCGACGCCGCGTGCGCGGTCGTGCCGCCGGACCTGCACCCGGAGCTTACGGAGCACGCCGCCGAGGCGGGCGTCGCGCTGCTGCTGGAGAAGCCGGTTGCGGTGGACCTCGAAGGGGCGGGGCGCATCCTCCGCGCCGCGTCCCGGAGCCAGGCCCCGGTCATGGTCGCCCATACCCTACGCTACAACCATGTGGTCCTCCGGATGCGGGAGCTGATGGCCTCCCTCGGTCCCATCCATCTGCTCTCCCTGAACCAGCGGTTCGAGCCGACGGGGAGGGACTGGCTGGACCGGCCCGGTCCCGGAGGCGTCATCCTGAACACCGCGATCCACGAGTTCGATCTACTGCGATTCCTGACCGGTCTGGAGCCGCGGGCGGTCCGCTGCCGGAGCCGGCGCGTGGCCACCGAGCGGACCGAGGATGTCTGCGCCGCGGTCGTCGATCTGGAGCCCGGCGGCGTCCTGGCCACCGTGGACGCCTCCCGGGCCACGGGGGGCCGTTCCGGCCGGATCGAGATCGCCGGAAGGGAGGGACAGCTCGTGGGCGACCACTCGGTCGGATCGCTCTTCCGGCTGGCGGGCCGACGCCCGGAGTCGGTCCCGGCGGGCGAACCGGTCCCGACCATCCGGGAGACCCTGCGCGACTTCTCCCGCCTGGTGCGGCGGGAGATCCCCAACCCGATCCACCCGGTGGAGGGGGCCCGGGCGCTCGCCCTGGCCCTGGCGTGCCTGCGCTCGGCGCGGACGGGCGGCGCCGCCGTGGCCGTGCCCGCGGTCGAGGTCCCGGCGTGATCCGCGGGAAGGGGCTGCTGACGGTCCTGTCCCTGATCGTCATCGGCGCGGCGCAGACCGCCGGGACGACCGAGGGCGGGATCGAGCTGGCCTACCCGCTTCCCGCGGACCTGCCCGCCACCGCCTCGTTCGGCGAATACCGTCCCGGACACCTGCACGCCGGCCTGGACTTCTCCACCGGGGGCGAGCTGGGCTGGCCGGTGCGCGCGGCGGCGGCCGGCGAGGTCTTCCGCCTCAAGGTGGAGCCGCGCGGCTATGGTCGGGCCGTCTACGTGCGACATCCGGACGGCTTCG
>JASFRI010000189.1:0-8098 GCA_050115015.1 Acidobacteriota bacterium | reverse complement strand
ACCTACATCTGCGCCTTCGTGGGCTGGAAGTGGGGAAGCCGGTCCGCCGTGGCGGAGCTCTCCGGAGGGTCGGGGACGATGCCGCTGGCGCCGATCTGGAGCGTCATGGTCCGCTTCGTCTGCCCCGTCGCCGTGCTGTTCGTGCTGACCTGGGCGGCGGTGACCAACAGCTACTTCTGACGGTGCGAGGATGTCCCGAGCTCTCCGCTGGCCCGTCATGGCGTTCCTGGCGGCGTTGCTCTGCCCGGGAGCCATCGCCGCCCGCATGCCCGGAGACCTCGCCGACCAGGTGATCGACGGGATTCACGAGGAGCGCCGCCGGGCGGGGCTGCCGGAACTGCAGCGCCGGGCCGCCCTCGATGCCGCGGCGGAGCGCCGCGCCCGGCGCATCGCCGACCTTCCGGAAGAGGAGCGGCTCTCGTCGGGGGTGCCGGTGGACGCGGACCTCCGGGCGGCCGGTGTCCTCTCGTATCACCATGCCCGGACCCACCTGGACCTGCAGAAGGGGGGGCGGAAGCCCGCGGAGGGGGTCCTGGAGCGCTGGCGCGGCTACGCCTCGGGCTGGGAGGATGTGATGGCGCCGGCGCTCACGGCGGTGGGCGCCGCCGCGGTCCAGGCCCCCGATGGCTGGATCGTGTTCGTCGCGGTGCTGGTGGAGGACCAGGAGCTGGCCTCGGACCCGGCGGAGGTCGAGGCGCTGCTGCGGGAGGCCGTCGAGGGGGTCCGGTCCGAGCACGGACTCCCGCCGCTGGAGCCCGACCGGGCCCTTGCGGCGGTGGCCCGGGCGCACAGCGAGGAGATGGTCCGGCGGGGCTTCTTCGACCATGTCAGCCCCGACGGCGAGAACCTGGATGGGCGGCTGCGGAACGCTGAGATACACTTCCGGTCCGCCGCGGAGAACATCGCCAGGACCCGGGGCGTCAAGAACCCCGTGGAGACGACGGTCGGGGAGTGGATGGCGAGCCCGGGGCACCGCGCGAACATCCTGGACGGCAAGTTCACCCGGACCGGCGTCGGGGTGGCGGTGGATGCGGACGGGACCGTCTACGTCACCCAGGTGTTTCTGCGGCCCGCTGGCTCACCCTGACCCGGACGTCTGGTAGGATGTGGGCGGCAGTCCGGAGGGAACATGGCGAAGGAACCCATCCCCGCAGGAGAGTCCCTCCGTCTTGGCGCGGAGGACGTCCGCTGGACCTGTGACCCGGGGCGCTTCGACTTCGAGCTGACCTCGGAGATCGGGAAGTGCCCCATCACCATCATCGGGCAGCCCCGTGCCGTGGACGCGCTCCGGCTGGGGCTCGCGGTGCGTGCCCAGGGATACAACATCTTCGTGGCCGGGGAGGTGGGGACCGGGCGTTCGACCACCGTGCGCAATCGCCTGGCCGAGGTGGAGCGTGGCCAGGAGGCCCCCGAGGATCTCTGCTACGTCCAGAACTTCCAGGATGAAGATCAGCCGCGGCTGCTGGCCCTCCCCGCGGGCCGCGGCAAGGCCTTCGCACGGGGCGTCGAGCAGATGGTGGAGGGGCTGCGCAAGAGCCTCCCGGAGCTGTTCGAGACCGACGGTTACCGCAAGCGCAGGGCGGCGGTGGTCGAGGCGGCGAAGGAGCGTCACAAGGAGCTTCTGCGGGGCTTCGAGAAGCAGATCGAGGGGGAGGGGTTCGCGCTGGTGCAGGTCCAGGCGGGCACGTTCGTGCGGCCGGAGCTGATGCCGATCGTCGCGGGTAATCCCGTGGACCTCGACCAGCTCGAGAAGCTCGTCGACGCCGGACAGTTCCAGCGTGACGAGTACGATCGGCTCAAGGAGAAGCACGGTGTCCTGGTGGTCGGCCTCGACCGGATGACGCAGGAACTCCGCGATATCGAGCGTGACTTCCGCAAGAGCCTGATGGAGCTGGACCGGGACCTGGCGATGCCGGTGATCTCGGACGCCGTGGCGGATCTCGGAGAGGAGTTCCCGCAGAAGGGGATCACGGTCTTCCTCGACGAGCTGTCGACCCACGTCCTGGAGCACCTGGACCGCTTCCGGGTCAGCCGCGACCCCGAGCTGGCGGGAGACGCGAAGGAGGAGGTGCGGGCGGAGCTCCGCACCTGGATGCTCCCCTATCAGGTGAACGTGCTGGTGGACAACTCCCGGGCCCATGGCTGTCCGATCATCTGGGAGACGACGCCTAGCTACCGGAACCTGTTCGGCACCGTGGAGCGGGGACGGGAGCATGCGGGCCAGTGGGAGACGGATCACACCAGGATCAAGGCTGGGAGCCTGCTGCGTTCCAGCGGGGGCTTCCTCGTGCTCGATGCGCTGGACGTCCTCGTCGAGCCGGGCGTGTGGGCGGCCCTGAAGCGGACCCTGCGGAACCGCGTGCTCCAGATCCAGTCCTTCGATCCCCTGAACCTGTTCGGGGCCGTCGGCCTGAAGCCCGAGCCGATCCCCATCGACGTCAAGGTGATCCTGATCGGCACGCACCAGATCTACCGTCTGCTCTACGCCATCGACGAGGACTTCAAGAAGATCTTCAAGGTGAAGGCGGAGTTCGCCCTGGAGTCCGAGCGCAGCGCCGAGGAGCTGCGGAACTACGCCTGCTTCGTCCACAAGAAGACCCTGGACGACGGTCTGCCGCCGTTCCATCGCGAGGCCGTGGCCGCCGTGGCGGAGCACGCCGTCCGCATGGCGGGCCGTCAGGAGAAGATCACCACGCGCTTCGCCGAGGTTGCGGAGGTGATCCGCGAGGCGGCGTACTGGGCACAGCAAGCCCGGTCGAAGCAGGTGGACGCCCGCCACGTGGAGGAGGCGGTGCGGCAGCGGGACCGCCGCGTCAACCTGACCGAGGAGCTGCTGCGCCAGCGGATCGCGGAAGGAACCGTCCTCATCGATCTCAAGGGGACCCGCGTCGGGCAGGTCAACGGACTCGCGGTCCTCAGCACCGGGGACCACGTCTTCGGACAGCCCACGCGGATCACCGCCGTGACCGCCGTGGGCCGCAACGGGATCATCGATATCGAGCGCGAGTCCGAGATGTCGGGAGCGATCCACACGAAGGGGGTGCTGATCCTGTCGGGATTCCTGCGCTCGCGGTTTGCACAGGAGCGTCCCCTGGCGCTGTCCGCCAGCCTCTGCTTCGAGCAGAACTACGGTGGCATCGACGGGGACTCCGCTTCGTCCGCGGAGCTCTACGCGCTCCTCTCCAGCCTGTCCGGCGTGCCCCTGCGTCAGGATATCGCGGTGACCGGCTCGGTGAACCAGCGGGGGGAGATCCAGCCGATCGGCGGCGTGAACGAGAAGGTGGAGGGTTTCTTCGACCTGTGCCGGGCTCGCAGGATCCGCCGGGCCGGGGTGCTCATCCCGGCCCGGAACCGGGCCAACCTCATGCTCCGGAAGGACGTCGTGGCGGCCATCCGCTCCGGCCAGTTCTCGATCTGGGCCGTCTCCACGCTGGAGGAAGGCCTGGAGGTGCTCACCGGTCGCCGGGCGGGAACGCCCGGCCGGGACGGGCGCTACCCCTCGGACTCCGTCTTCGGACTGGCGGATGCCCGCCTGGCGGTCCTCGCGGAGAACGTCCGACGCTATCGGATGCCGGAGCCACCCCCCGCCTGACGGGACATCACTTTGCCCAGCAAAGAACTTGACACAGGGCTCCCCGCCGCCCTATCCTGAACGCATGGAAACCGTCACCCCGCTGCGGCCGCGGCCCGTCGAGACGGGGAGCCTCCATCGTCGCGCCCTGGATGACCTGCGTTTCATCCGCGAGACCATGGAGCGGGCCTCCTCGTTCACGGCGGTGCCGGGATGGGGAGGGGTCCTGATGGGCTGTACGGCCCTGGCCGCCACCGCGGTCGCGCCGCGCATGCCGGGCGTCCACGGCTGGCTGCTGACGTGGCTCGCGGCGGCCGCCACGGCCGCGGGCCTGGGGGGCTGGGCGATGGCCCGCAAGGCGCGTCACGCGGGGCTGCCCCTGTTCTACGGGCCGGGACGGAAGTTCGTCCTCAGCCTGTTCCCGCCCCTCGTGGCGGCAGTGCTGCTGACCGCCTCGCTCCACGGCACGGCGGCGATGGGGACCCTCCCCGGCATCTGGCTGCTGCTCTACGGGGCCGCCATCATCACGGGTGGTGCGTTCTCGATCCCGGTCGTCCCGGTGATGGGGGTCTGCTTCATGGCCACCGGGGCGGCGGCGTTGTTCGCCCCCGCGTCCTGGGCCGACGGCTTCATGGCCGCCGGCTTCGGAGGGCTCCACATCGCGTTCGGCCTGCTCATCGCGAGGCGTCACGGTGGCTGAGAACGCGGCGCTGCGGCGCAAGGGAGGCACGGCCGCGGGCCGGCGCGCCGCCGTGGCGCCGGTGAACGACCTGGACCGGCTGATCCACGAGCGAGTGCGTCTCGGGATCGTCAGCGCCCTGGCGGTGAACCGCACGCTGAGCTTCCAGGAGCTCAAGAAGATGCTACGCACTTCCGACGGCAACCTCAGCGTGCACGCCAGGAAGCTCGAGGAGGCAGGTTACCTGGTCTGCACGAAGTCCTTCCAGGGGCGCGTGCCGAAGACCGAGTATCAGCTCACGGCGACCGGGCGCAAGGCACTGGAGAGCTACCTGCAGCACATGGAGGCGCTGATCCACGCCACCCGCGGCCGCTGAGGTCGCCACCGGATGGAGAAGATGAACGAGACGGCACCGAGCACCGATTACCCCGGCCTCCACGTCGGGATCATCATGGACGGCAATGGCCGCTGGGCCCAGCGCCGCGGGCTGCCCCGGCTCGCGGGCCACCGGGCCGGCGCAGCCGCGGTGCGGCGCACCGTGGAGGCCGCGCCGGACCTGGGGGTCGGCACGTTGACCCTCTATGCCTTCTCCGCCGACAACTGGCAGCGGCCGCGCACCGAGGTGGCCGGCCTGATGCGACTGTTCCGCACGTACCTGCGCAAGGAGACCGAGCGCTGCATCCGCAACGGCGTGCGGGTCGAGATGCTCGGCCGCCGGGACCGCGTTTCCCCGAGCGTCCGCCGTCTCATGGAGGCGGCGGAGCACGCCACGCAGGAGGGCCGCACGTTGCGCCTGCGGGTCGCCATCGATTACTCCGGACGGGACGAGATCCTTGAAGCTGCCCGTCGTCTCGGCGGTCATCGCGAGATCAGCCGGGAGGCGTTCGCCCGGGAGCTCGCGGGGCCCGCCGCCGGACTCCCCTCGCCGGACATGGACCTGCTGGTGCGGACCGGTGGCGAGCATCGCCTGAGCGATTTTCAGCTGTGGGAATCCGCCTACGCGGAGCTCGTGTTCCTGCCCGTGCTCTGGCCCGACTTCGCCACGGAAGATCTGAAGACAGCGGTCCACGAGTTCCATCGTCGTGAGCGCCGTTTCGGCCGGATTCCCGACGTCGCCACCGCCTGAATGCGACTGGTCTCCTTCGGCGCGCCGGGAGAGGAGCGCCCCGGCCTTCTGGTGGAAGGCGGAGTGCTCGACCTGAGCTCCGTGGATCCGGCCTTCGGCGGCACCTGGCGCCAGTTGCTGGCGAAGGGTGCGCTCGAGCCCCTCCGGGAGCTCACGAGATCCCTCGCCGACGGTCGCCGCGGGCGGGTGCATCCGGCGGGTTCCGTACGTCTCGGTCCGCCGATCGTGGATCCCGGGAAGATCGTCTGTCTGGGCCGGAACTACCGGGAGCACGCGGCGGAGCAGGACCGGGAGGTGCCCGAGCGTCCGCTCCTGTTCTGCAAGGCGTCCAGCGCGCTGGCCGGACCCGCCGACGACATCCGCATTCCCCCGGGCATCACCCACGTCGACTACGAGGCCGAGATGGCCTTCGTCATCGGCCGTCGCGGACGCGACCTGACCGAGGCCGCCGCCCTCGACCACGTGGCGGGCTACATGGTCCTGAATGACGTGACCGCCCGGAAGCTGCAGAAGGACGAAGGACAGTGGTTCCGCGGCAAGTCGCTGGATACCTTCGCACCCTGCGGGCCCGCGCTGGTGACCGCCGACGAGGTCCCGGACGCCCATGACCTCGAGATCACGCTCCTGCTCAACGGCGAGGTGAGGCAGTCGTCGTCGACCCGTTTCCTGGTCTTCGGGGTCCCGTTCCTCGTGGCCTATCTCTCCCGGACCATGACCCTGGAGCCCGGGGACATCGTCTCCACGGGCACCCCGGGCGGGGTCGGGGTCTTCTCGGAGCCGAAGGTCTTCCTCCGGGACGGGGACGAGGTGGTGACCCGCATCGCGCGGCTGGGGGAGCTGCGGAACGGCGTGCGGCAGGGTCCGTTCAATCGCCGGAGCGGAACAGGCGCTTGAACTGCTCGAGCCCCGCGGGCGGCAGGCGGGCCAGGGCGAGGTTCTCCTCGACGTGCTCCCGCCGGCTCATCCCCACCAGGGACACCGCCAGGCCGGGGGTCGAGCGTACGAACTGGATGGACCTCTGGGCGTCCGACTCCAGCCCGTCGAGGGCCTCGCCGATCTCCGGCGGGAGCCCGCTCCCCAGCCGTCCCTGGAGAAGGGACGCGCTGGCCATCACGGCGATCCCGGCCCGGCCCGCGGCCTCCAGGAGGGAACCGTGGCCACTGCCGGGCGACGCCTGGGTCGGGGCCACCAGCGCCTCCGGCATGGCCAGGTTGTGGGGGAGCTGCACGAAACCGAATCCGTGCTCGCGGCCCCCCGCATCGCGCGCCAGCTTGGTCAGCGTGCCGATGTCCATGTGCTCGGGGTCGCCGGGCGGAAGCCGCAGGCCGTTCCAGGTCGCAACCCCGTAGAAGGCGATGCGCCGCGCCGCCACCTCCCCCTGGAGATGCTCGAAGGCGGCCTTCAGCCGGGCGAGGAACACCGACTCCCCGACTTCCGGCTTCTGTCCCTCGGGGTTGTGCACGTAGTAGATGTCCACGGCCTGCAGCCCCAGGTTCTCGAGGCTCGCCCCCACCTGGTGCTCCAGGTAGTGGGGGCTCATGCAGTGCATCCCGCCGACCACGTCCCCGTCCTGCAGGATGCCCGGCGCCACGAAGCGCTCGAGAAAATAGGCCCGCGGATCCGGGGGCATCTCGCCGTCGAAGGGGACGTAACCTCCCTTGGTGGCGACGACGATCTCGTCCCGCCGGGCGATCCCCTCTGCGTCCATCTGCCGGAACGCCTCGCCGAGGGCCCGTTCGCTGCGCTGGTGGCGGTAGTTGATCGCCGTGTCGAAGACGTTGCAGCCGAGCCGGGCCGCGTGCACCGCGGCCTCGCGGTAGCGATCGTCGAAGCGGTCGTCCGCGCCGCCCAGATACGTCCCCAGGCCGATGCTGGACATCCAGAGGCCGTGGACCTCCCGGAAGTGATCGGGATGCACCCCGGCCTGGACCAGGCGGTCCCGGTAACGGCGCGTGCCTTCCGCCGTCGCTCTCCCTGCGAGCGTCATCGGCTCCTCCCTTCGCGGAGGCCCATCCTATCCCCGGGAGGCGCCGCCGGCCAACCCCTCGATGAGTTCCCGGGCGCCCTGGAGGATCTCGTCCAGCATCGCCTCGGTGAGCCTGCCGGTGAAGGTGTTCTGCTGGCTCGGGTGGTAGCTGCAGAGGATGGAGGGGCTTCCCGGGAGGAGCGCCCCGTGGGCGAAGCGCGGCCGGGGGGAGGGGAGGGCCCGGCCGCCGCGGGCGAGGGCCCTCAGAACGCCGTCAAGGGCGAAGCCACCCAGACACAGCACGACCCGGACGCGAGGGAGCAGGCCCAGCTCCGTGACGAGGTATCCGAGACAGCGGTCGCGCTCCTCCGGCGTCGGGCGGTTCGCCGGTGGTGCGCAGCGGACCACCGCCGTGATCCGGCAGTCCCGCAGGTGCAGGCCGTCCCCGGGGCGGCGAGCCGCCGCGCGGTTCGCGAAGCCGGCGCGGTGGAGCGCGGCATAGAGGAAGTCCCCGGACCGGTCCCCGGTGAACATCCGCCCGGTCCGGTTCGCGCCGTGCGCGGCCGGCGCGAGCCCGACGACGAGCAGCCGAGCCCGGGGATCGCCGAAGCCCGGCACCGGCCGGCCCCAGTAGCGTTCCTGCCGGAAGGCCCGGCGCTTCTCCACGGCGACCCTCTCGCGGTGCTCCACGAGGCGGGGACAGTCCCGGCAGCCGGTGACCCGCGCGCGCAGCGCCGCCAGGCTTCCGGCCTCCGG
>JASFRI010000188.1:0-8135 GCA_050115015.1 Acidobacteriota bacterium | reverse complement strand
ACATAATTGAAGTACAGGACGCAGGGGATAGACTGCGATTCCGCCGGAATGGAGGCGATATCTATCCATAGCCTGGAACGGCCGTACCGGGAACCTGATGGAGGGACGATGAGGCTGACGGCAGCGATAGCGGGCGGCAGGGCGCTCGCAGCGATCCTGATCCTCGCGTTCGCGCTCGTAACCGCTTGCGGGACGTCGTCGACGCGTGACGACATGGCGGGGCAAGACGACATCGCCGCGCATGACGAGCTGGAGCGCGAGGCCGCCGAGCAGGAAGGGCTCCTCGCGGAGGTGAATCAGCTGGCGCACGATATCGAAGATCGCGTCCGCGCGGCACGTGACAAAGGGAATGCGTTGACGGAGCTGGAAGCTCTCCGGTCGATAGACGCCGAGACGGCGGGTGCCAGCGAGATGGCGCGCGACGTGCTCGCCCTGAAGCTGTCCGAGCTGAGCGCGACGGTCGGGAACTACGCCGATGCGATCGCCTACGCCGATCGTGGCGCTCCGCCGAACGAGGCGGCCGTCGACTCCGCCCTGGCCAGGTCGCTCGCGCGCTCCAGACCCGTGCCGGCGCTCGAAGCCATCCGCGATCTAGCGTCCGGCCGACAGGTGATCATGATCAACGAGGCCCACCACGATCCGCGGCATCGGGCCTTCACCATCCAGCTGCTGGAAGTTCTGCGTGACGAGGGCTTCCAGTACTTCGCGGCGGAAACCCTGAACGTGGCGGACACGGCCCTGGCGATGCGGGGGTACCCGACGTCCATGTCGGGCGCGTATATCGTCGAGCCCGTTTACGGCAGTCTGGTGCGCGCCGCCATCCGACTCGGTTACACGGTGATCGCCTATGAGTCCGAGCACTCGAACACGACCGACGAACGCGAGCGGGAGCAGGCCGCCAACCTGCAGGCCAGGATCCTCGACCAGGACCCGGATGCGAAGATCGTCGTTCACGCCGGCTACGGGCACATCTACGAGGCGCCGCTGGACGCGGTTGTCCCGATGGCGGTGCGATTCCGGGAGCGGACCGGAATCGACCCACTGTCGATCGATCAGACCATCATGACCGAGCACGCTCGGCGCGACCTCGAGCATCCGCTGTTTCGGCTCTCGACGGATGAGGGCCGGGTCGAGGTCCCGACGATCTTCATGCAGGGGGGAGCGGAGCCCTGGAGCGTCGCACCGGACCAACACGACGCGACGTTGTTCCACCCTCGCGTCAAAATGGATGGGGGACGACCGAACTGGCTGGCCCTGGGCGGCCGCCGCATCGCCCGTCCTGTCCCGGTTGCGCTCGTTCCCGAGGGCGTTCACGCCCTCGTCCGCGCCTGGCCCGCCGACGAGCCCGAGGATGCCATCCCGATCGACCAGATCGAAATCGCTCCGGGTGCCCCTCGCCACGTCCTGCTTCTGGCACCGGGGACCTATCGCCTGGCGGCCGAGTCCGCCGAAGGAAGCCCGTTGGGTGGGATGGAGGTGCGGGTACCGTAGCGCGGTGTCCCGACCGGAGCCGACGACGTGGATCACCGGCGCGAGACGGCGGTTGCCGAGCAGGTAGACGCCGGAGCAGAAGGCCCCGAACACGGCGTGCCGATCACGGCGCCCCCGACCGTCGGCAGGGTGAACGTCCCCGAGGTGATCCCCGAGGCCGAGCAGGACGCTGCCGCCTGGGCGAATGCCCCACGCTGGGCCACCCCGGCACCGTGTGTGCGCGTTCCTCCAACGCGGAATCACGAACTCGTCGGCTGCGGCGCCCGCGCGCCCGGTGCTCCTACCGCAACGGGACGTTCTGCGTCAGCAGCGTGAGCGTCCCGCCCTCCAGCGAGCCCACCACGTAGTAGATGGCGTCCGTGGCGGGCGCGAGCGTGCGGGTCGCCGGGCCGAGGACGAGGTCCCGGGTCCCGGTGACGGTCAGCCCCAGCATCGTGCTCTTGCCCGGGATCACGGCCATCCCCTGCTCCTCGCTCCGGAGGGCGGTGAAGGCGCGGGAGGGCGCTGCCGGGGGCTGCTGGGCGTACACGTCCAGGGGCGGCGCCGCGGCGGCATGGCGGACCACCAGCCGGGCCTGTCCCTCCGTCACGATGCCGCCGAAGAAGCCCGACTCGGTTTCGGCGATGCGCAGGTCGTTCCGGAACCTCGTCGCGGTGATCACCGCCTCCGGGGTCAGGTGGGCCACGACCGCGGCGCTCTCGCCCAGGGCGAAGGAGAAGTCGTCGACCAGGACCAGGGTGCCGCCGCAGGGGGCGGGGCCCTCGGCGAGCCGGAACTCGACCCGGTACTTGCCGGTCTCGAGCTCGATCGGACCCTCGATATCGCCGAACCGCAGGTCCTGGAGCCGGCACTGGTCGCCCACCTTCACGTCCATCGGCAGCCCCCGGGCGAGCCCCAGGTCGGTGCCGTTGATGCCGTGAACCACGTAAAGCTCCTGCGCGAACGCGGGAGCGGCGATCATGCCGAGCAGCAGGAGTCCAGGGAGGATCCGTCTCATCGGTGTCCCCTCCGTCGGAGAAGCGGCGACGACACGCTTTCCGCAAAACCCCGTCCAATACTGGAAAACCCGCCAGGGACGAGGGATTTCAGCCTCTAGGGCGGCAGCCTCAAGATACCGGGACCCCGCGCCACTGTCAACCGCTTCTACTTCCGGAACTCCCGCAGCCAGCTCTGGACGATCTTGATCTTCGGACGGGTCGGTTCGTCCTCCCCGCCGCCGGTGCGGACCACGATGAAGCCCTCTCCGCCGGGCTCCGGCGCGTAGTTCCTCTGCCCCGGCGTGTTCGCGGCGGCCAGCTCGAAGAGAGGCTCGGGCCGCCCCAGTGCGGGGGGATCGCCGCTCCCGACGCGGACCTCCATCAACTGCTTCCCCTCCTGGTAGTAGAGCCGGTCCCCGCGGGGATCCCATTCCGGAGCTCGTCCCTCGCCGACGGAGACCTGCCAGCGTCCGGTCGCCTCCGGGAACCGTGTGAGGTAGACCTGGGCCTTGTCCGCGCGCACGAGCAGATAGGCCAGCCAGCGTCCGTCGGGCGAGAGGACCCCGTCCGCCTCAATATCTGCGCTGGCGATCAGCGGTCCGGGCTCCGCCCCCTCCCGGAGCGGCAGGAGCCACAGGTCCAGGTTCGAGGAAGGTGAGACCGGCTCTCCGTCGGCGAAGCGGCTGATCACCAGGGCACCGCCGTCCGGAGCGAGAGACCGGGCGAACGCCCGCTCGAGGATCTGCCGGGAGGGGCCGGAGCCGTCCGCCGGGACCACGTGCAGGGAGACCATCGGCCCGCCGGGGTCGAACCGGGAGTAGTACAGGTCCTCCCCGGAAGGGGACCAGAGGAGGGCGAACTCGAACCCCGGATCGGTGGTCAGCCGGGTCTCGGTCCCCCGCTCGAGATCCCGCACCCACAGGTCGTAGGCCCCGTCGTGCTCGTCCTGCATCCCCACGGCCAGCCACCGGCCGTCGGGAGACGGCGCGAAGCTGGCGACCCCCCGCCGCTCGCCGCCGATCGGCTCCAGGATCTCGCCGGTCCGGTCGACCCGGACGACGGTCTGCCGGCCGCCGATGAGCGGCCGGCTCACGTAGGCCAGGGTGCCGTCCCGGGTAACGCTGCCGGGCCCGGCGTCGGGGGCCACGAGGAAGGGCTCCCCCGCGGCCTCGAGGCGATCCAGGGAGAACGGCAGCGCCCAGAGCCCCTCGGTGACCTCCCCGCCTCGCCGCACCATGAGGATGTGGCCGGTGTCCGCGTAGGTCGGAGCGTGGATCGTCCCCGGACGATCGTCCAGCAGCACCCGGCGCTCCCCGTCGTGGTAGACGACCAGGACCCCGGGCGAGCCGTCGCCATGGGACACGAAGAGGTATCCCCGGCCGCCCGGCAGGATGTGCGGCTCGTGCAGGTCGCCCTCGTCCTCGGCCAGCGCGACGACCTCCTGGGGCTGACCTCCGAGGGCGGGAACGCCGAGCAGGCCGGTGTTCCCACGGGAGAAGAGGATCCTGCCGTCCGGACCCCAGTCCGCGCCGCGGCCCCCCGCGATGGGACCCCCCACGTCGCAGACGGCTACGCCCCGCCCGCCCGCCGCGGGGATGCGCCACAGCTTGCTCTCGCGGAAGTAGCCGATCTCCTCTCCGTCCGGGGACCAGAACGGCGCGATCGCCCCCTCGGTCCCCTCGAGCCGCCGGGGCTCGGTCTGGTCGAGGGCCTGCACCCAGAGCTGATCCTGGTCCGTGAACGCTATCCACCCCCCGTCCGGCGACAGGGCCAGCTCGTTGCCGCTGGTCCCGCTCGTCAGCTCCACGCCGAGATCCAGTTTCCGCAGCGGGGCCTGCGCGGAGGGCGGCGACAGCCAGAAGCCGGCGGCGAGGCCCAGGACGAGCGCGAGGGCGGCGCCGGCGGCGGGGAGCCAGCGGGAGCGCCCGCGCCCCCGGCGCTCCGCCGCGATGGCGGCGTCGGCGAGCCCCATCGACGAGCTGGTCGGGTCCTCGATGGCCTGCTGCAGCTCGATGCGGGCGTCTGCGATGTCGTGCAGCCGCTTGTCGGCGTCCTTCGTCAGGCAGCGCCGCAGCAGGAGGCGCACCGTCGGCGGCGTGCTGCGCGGGAGCAGCGACCAGTCCGGCTCCTTGTGCAGGATGGCGCCGAGGGTGTCGGAGACGGTCTCGCCGCGGAACTGGTTGAGGCCGGTGAGGCACTCGAACAGGACGCAGCCGAAGGACCAGACGTCCGTGCGGCGGTCGAGGGCGCGGCCGCGGGCCTGCTCCGGGCTCATGTACGCGGCGGTCCCCAGGATCACGCCGTCGGCGGTGCCACCGCTGGTGACCGTGGGCGAGACCGAGGCGCTCCCCGAGGCGGCCGGCTCGGAGACCTTCGCCAGGCCGAAGTCCAGGACCTTGGCCTTCCCGCCCGGGGTGAGCATGATGTTCGCCGGCTTGAGGTCCCGGTGGATCACCCCCTGCGCGTGGGCCGCCTCCAGGGCCTCGGCGACCTGGACCCCGACGAACAGCGCCTGGTCCATCCCCAGGGGGCCCTCCGACAGGCGCTGCGCCAGATCCTGCCCGGGCACCAGCTCCATGGCCAGGAAGCGCTGTCCGTCCTGCTCGTGCAGACCGTGGACCGCGGCGATGGCGGGGTGGTTCAGCGAGGCCAGGAGCTTCGCCTCCCGCTCGAAGCGGGC
Source organism: Acidobacteriota bacterium (assembly GCA_050115015.1). GTDB lineage: Bacteria > Acidobacteriota > Polarisedimenticolia > CBDVAL01 > CBDVAL01 > JASFRI01. The sequence goes on along the minus strand of JASFRI010000188.1, from coordinate 2,987 downwards.
CAGCCGCTCCGCGTCCCGGGCGAACAGCTCGGGGAGCACCTTGATCGCGACTTCCCGGTCCAGGGCGGTGTCCCGGGCCCGCCACACCTCCCCCATCCCCCCCTGGCCGAGCTTCTCGAGGATCTCGTACGGCCCCACACGCTTGCCGATCATGCTCTCACCTCCGCGAGGAACCGGGCCCTTGCAGTCGGGATCGTCGCGAGCCTCCGCGCCAGCCCCCCGGCGATCATCCGGCGAGGGGGAGCCGCCAGACGGCGGCCTCCCGGGAGTTCCGGACCACCAGATAGGGGCCGTAGAGGGCCAGGTTGTTCCAGCTCGTCCCCTCGATGGCCTGGAAGCGGCCGAGCACGTCGTTCGGGCGCTCGGGGCTCGGGTCGAGGTGGACGATCTCCCCGTCCTCCGTCTGGATCAGCAAGGTGTCGCCGACCATGAGGATCTGCCCCTGGCCGTAGCGGCCCTCCTTCCAGACCCGCTCCCCGGTGTCCAGGCGTACGCACTCGAGGATCCCCTCGGAGAGCCCGTAGACGTGCCCCTCGTGGATCACGACGTTCGTGAACTTCGTGCGCAGGGAGCGCTGCTCGTGCCAGATCTCCCCGGTGTCGAAGGTGCCGTCCCCCCGGGGCAGCAGCTCGAACAGGGCCGAGCCTCCACCGTAGCCCTTCGAGACGAAGACGCGGTCCGGGGGCACCGGGACCGCCTGCGAGGAGGTGGCGTTGGCCGACGTCTTCCCGGGCCAGGGGTGCTCCCACAGCACCGCGCCCGTCTCCGGATCGTGGCCGGTGGCGCGGTCCTCGTCCAGGATCAGGATCTGCTCCCGCCCGCCGAGCGTGACCAGGCGTGGCGAGCTGTGGCTGATCTGGGTGCTTCCCCCCTCCCAGACCTTCTCCCCCGTCACCTTGTCGTAGGCGACCAGGGAGGCGGGGGGACGGTCCGGCAGGCCGCCCCCGGGGATGATCAGCAGGTCCCCCACCACCAGCGGCGAGTTGGAGCGGCCGAACTGGATCAGCTCGAACTCCTTCTCCGGGCTCACGCCGAACTCCTCGAGCAGGTCCTTCTCCCAGATCGGCTCCCCCGTGGCGCCGTCCAGGCAGAGGAGGCGTCCCCGGGGTCCCAGGGCGTAGACGCGCCCCCCGTCGATCAGTGGCGTGGAGCGCGGACCGCTGCCCCCCAGCGCGTGGAAGTAGGTACCCGGCCAGGAGTGCGACCAGCGGAGCTCCCCGGTGAGCAGGTCGTAGGCGGTCACCGCCTGCTCGTCCCCGCGCTGCTCCATCGTGACCGCGATGCCGTTCACCACGGCGAAGGCGGACCAGCCCTCGCCGATCGGCTGCCGCCAGATTGCCTCCGGCGGCTCGGCCTCCCAGTCCCGGGCCAGCGTCACGCCGGGGACGCGCAGATCCCGGTTCGGGCCGAGGAAGCCGGGGAAGTCCTCCGGGGTGGTGGTGACCAGGTCGATCCCGCCGCCGGCGAGGGTGGCCGGGGCCTCGGGGATCGCCGCCTCGCCGTCGAAGCGCAGGCCGAACCGCGGCACCAGCGATCCGCTGAACCCCTGCCATTCGAAGACCGTCAGCGCGACGGCGACGGTGACGGCGACGCCGGCGAGCCACCGGAACCGGGTGCGGCGCCGGAAGCGGCTGAAGAAGGTGAACCAGATCGCCAGGACCAGGAGGGCCAGCACGGAGCAGATCATGGTGGCCATGTTCACGAGGCCCTGGTCGTCCGACTCCGTGATCCAGCGCAGCCAGACCACGAAGCCCGCGTACAGGGCCAGCCAGATCCAGACCCAGATCGGCAGGTACGCCCGGTACGGCCTGCTCCTGCTCTCCGTCATCCAGCCTCCCGGCGGGCGGCTCTCTTCTCGGGGTGCACGGTGTCCTTCAAGACCTCCCAGTATAGCCGTGGCGGGCGCTCCGCGTCCCGGTCCGCCCCCGCCGGCGGGCCGGGTCGCCCCAAGTGCCTCCGGGGTAGTAGAATCCCGGGGTCAAGAATCTCACCTGGGCCGCGCTCCGGGTCCACCCGCGATCCCGCCCGCGCCCCGGATTCCCGCCGGGAGAGCACCCCCTCCCGCCACAGGGCTCACATGGACTACGACAAGATCCGATCCTACGTGAACGACGTCTGGGACCAGAGCATCCTCCCCAAGCTCGAGGAGTACATCGGCATCCAGAACCAGTCGCCGGCCTTCGATCCGGAGTGGGCCACCAACGGCCATCTCGACAAGGTCATGAAGCTGGCCTCCGACTGGGTGAAGTCGCGAAAGGTCCCGGGCCTCGAGATGGAGATCATCAAGCTCAAGGGCCGGACGCCGGTGCTTTACATGGAGATCCCGGGGGATTCCGACGACACGGTCCTGCTCTACGGGCACCTGGACAAGCAGCCGCCGATGCTCCCGTGGGAGAAGGGGCTGGATCCCTACAAGGCGGTGGTCCGCGACGGCCGCCTCTACGGACGCGGCGGCGCCGATGACGGCTACGCGGTGTTCGGCTCCCTGGCCGCGATCCAGGCCCTGAAGGAGCAGAAGATCCCCCACGCCCGCTGCGTCGTGCTGATCGAGACCTGCGAGGAGAGCGGCAGCTACGATCTTCCCGCCTACATCGAGCACCTCCAGGAGCGGATCGGGACCCCCAGCCTGATCGTCTGCCTGGACTCGGGCTGCGGGAACTACGAGCAGCTCTGGGTGACCACCTCCCTGCGCGGCCTGGTGGCCGGCGACCTGCGGGTGCAGGTGCTCACCGAGGGAGTGCACTCCGGGGACGCCAGCGGCATCGTCCCGTCCAGCTTCCGGATCCTGCGGCAGCTATTGGACCGCCTGGACGACGCCGCCACGGGTGAGGTGCTCCCGGAGGCGTTCCAGGTGGAGATCCCGGCCCAGCGCCGCGACCAGGCGAACGTCACCGCCTCGGTCCTGGGCTGCGTCAGCGAGAAGTTCCCGTTCGTGAAGGGCATGCGTCCGACCACCGAGGACGCGACCGAGCAGCTGCTCAACCACA
>JASFRI010000187.1:0-8173 GCA_050115015.1 Acidobacteriota bacterium | reverse complement strand
ATCATCCCCGAGCCGATCGGCCCGGGACGGTACAGCGCGTTCAGCGCGATGAGGTCCTCGAAGCGCTCCGGGCGCATCTTCGTCAGGATGTCCCGCATCCCACCGGACTCGAACTGGAAGATGCCGCTGGTCTGCCCCCGGGAGAAGAGCGTGTACGTCGCGGCGTCGTCCAGGGGCAGGCGATCCACATCGATCCGTTCGCCCCGGTCCGACTCCACGAGACGACAGCAGTCGCTGATCAGCGTCAGGGTCTTGAGCCCCAGGAAGTCCATCTTCAGGAGGCCCGCCCTCTCGATGTCCCCCATCGGCCACTGGGTGGTGATCTCGTCCTTGCTGGTGCGGAACAGCGGGACGAATTCCGTCAGCGGGCGGGGCGCGATCACGACCCCGGCCGCGTGTGTGGACGCGTGCCGGGAGAGGCCCTCCAGCCGCTTCCCGACGTCGAACAGGCGCTTCACCCTCGGATCCCCGCCGTAGAGTTCCTGGAGCTGCGGGACGGCCTCCACGGACTTCTCCAGCGTGGCGCCCAGCTCCGCCGGGATCAGCTTGGCCAGCCGGTCCACCTCCCCGTAGGTCATCCCCAGGGCTCGGCCGGCGTCGCGAAGCACGGCCCGGGCCGCCATCGTGCCGAAGGTGATGATCTGGGCCACGTTCTCCCGCCCGTACTTGCGGGTGGTGTAATCGATCACCCGCTGCCGTCCGCGGAAGCAGAAGTCGATGTCGATGTCGGGCATGGTCACGCGCTCCGGGTTGAGAAACCGCTCGAAGAGGAGCTCGTACTGCAGCGGATCCACGTCCGTGATCCAGAGGCAGTAGGCGACCAGGGAGCCTGCGGCGCTGCCCCGTCCGGGCCCCACCGGGATCCCCTCCTCCCTGGCGTAGCGGATCAGGTCCCAGGTGATCAGGAAGTACCCCGCGAAGCCCATCTGCTTGATGATCCGGATCTCCTCGGTCAGGCGGTTCTCGTAATCCTCCAGACCGTGCCGCAGTGCACCCTCCTTCGCCAGACCCTCCCAGACGACGCGCCGACGGGCGAATCCCTCGCGCACGGTCTCCTCGAAGTACTCGTCCAGCGTCTTCCCCTCGGGCGTCTCGAAGCGGGGCACGTGATGCACCGAGCAGTCGAGATCGACCTCGCAGCGGTCGGCGATGGCCACCGTCGCCGCCAGGGCGTCCGGACACCAGGGGAAAGCCGCCGCCATCTCCTCGCCCGTCTTGAAGTAATGCTCCCACGTGTACTTCATCCGCGAGTCGTCCTCGACGGTCCGGCCGGTGCCGATGCAGATCAGGATGTCGTGGGCTGGCTGGTCGTCGCGGTTGAGGAAATGATTGTCGTTCGTCACCACCAGCGGGATGGAGAACTCCGCCGAAAGCGACCGGAGCGCCTCGTTGACCTTCTTCTCCAGCTCCAGCCCCTGATCCTGGACCTCGAGAAAGAAGTTCCCATCGCCGAAGATCTCCACGTACTCCTCGACCGCCCGACGCGCGAGGTCGAGACGGTCGTGCCGGATGTGCGTCGGGATCTCGGCCCCCAGGCATCCGGAGAGTGCGATCAGGCCCTCCGCATGCTCCCGGAGCAGGGCCTTGTCCATGCGTGGCCGGTAGTAGAACCCCTCCAGGTAGGCCCGTGACACCAGCTTGACCAGATTGCCGAACCCGATCCGGTTCTCCGCGAGGAGGATCAGATGGTGGTACGGCTTGCCCCGCCCCTCGCCCTGGCTGGGGCTGCGATCCGCCCGATCCCCCGGAGCGACGTAAGCCTCGCATCCAAGGATCGGCTTGACGCCGTACTTCCGCGCCTTCTGGTAGAACTGGAAGGCGCCGAACATGTTGCCGTGATCCGTGATCGCCACGGCCTTCATGCCGGAGTCCGCCGCCTTGGACAGCATGGCATCGATAGGCTGGGCCCCGTCGAGCAGCGAGTACTCGGTGTGGTTGTGCAGGTGCACGAAATCGGTCATGGCGTCGTCTCTCCCTCACTCCCACTCGATGGTACCCGGCGGCTTGCTGGTGACGTCATGGACCACGCGGTTGATGCCCGGGATCTCGTTGACGATCCGCGTGGCGACGCGCGCCAGCAGGTCCTCCGGCAGCCGGGTCCAGTCGGCGGTCATGAAATCGCGCGTGGTGACCGCCCGCAGGGCCACGACCTCCTCGTACGTCCTCCGGTCCCCCATCACGCCCACGGTCCGTACCGGCAGAAGGACCACGAACGCCTGCGAGCAGCGATCGTACCAGTCCGCGCGCCGCAGCTCCTTCAGGAAGATCCGGTCTGCCCGCCGGAGCCGATCGCAACGTTCCCGGGTCACCTCTCCCAGGACACGGACCGCCAGACCGGGTCCGGGAAAGGGGTGCCGCCGGAGGAATCCCTCGTCGAGGCCCAGCTCCCGACCGAGCTCCCGTGCCTCGTCCTTGAACAGCATCCGGAGCGGCTCGATGACCTGGAGCCCCATGCGCTCGGGAAGCCCGCCGACGTTGTGGTGGGTCTTGATGGTCTGGGACGGCCCGATCACGGCCCCCGACTCGATCACGTCCGGATAGAGGGTGCCCTGGCCGAGCCACCCCACGTCGCCGAGGGCGGCCGCCTCCTCCTCGAATACCCTCACGAAGGTCTCCCCCACCCGACGACGCTTCTCCTCCGGGTCGCTCACGCCCCGGAGGGCCTCCATGAAGCGCTCCGAGGCGTCGCGGTGCCGCACCTCCAGGTGAAACCGCTCCTGGAACGCGGTGCGCACCTCGCGGCCCTCCTCCAGTCGGAGCAGCCCGTTGTCCAGAAACAGGCAGGTGAGCCGATCCCCCAGCGCCCGGTGCAGGAGCAGCGCGGTCACCGCGGAGTCGACGCCGCCGGAGACCGCCATCAGGGCGCGGCCGTCCCGGACGACGGCACGGATACGTTCGACCTCCTCCCGGCAGAACTCCCGCATGCTCCAGTCCCCCCGGCAGCCGCAGGTGCCGTAGAGGAACGCGCGCAGAAGGGCCTCGCCGTGCTCCGTGTGCGCCACCTCCGGGTGGAACTGCACCCCAACGAGGCCCCGTGCCGGCTCCTGCACCGCCGCGAAGGGAGCGTCGCCGGACCGGGCGAGGCACCGGAAGCCGGGCGGAAGCGCGGTGGTGTGGTCGCCGTGGCTCATCCAGACCTGCATCCGGGATGGCAGGCCCCGGAAGATGGACTCCGGCAGCACCTCGACCACCGCCGGACCGTACTCGCGGCCGGCGCCGCCCCCGACCGTCCCGCCGAGCGCCTGCATCATCGCCTGCATGCCGTAGCAGATTCCGAGGACCGGCACCCCGGTCCCGAACAGCGACGGATCGACCCGGGGCGCCCCCTCGTCGTAGACGCTGGCCGGTCCCCCGGAGAGCACGATCCCCCGGGGGCGCATCGCCATCACCTGCTCCAGGCCGGTCTCCGGGCCGCGGATCTCGGAGTAGACCCCGAGCTCCCGGATGCGTCGGGCGATCAGCTGGGTGTACTGCGAGCCGAAATCCAGGATCAGGACGAGCTCGTGCCCGGTCACTAGAACCCCTCGAGGATCGTCGCGACCACGGAGCGCGCCGCCTCCTCGCTCACCCGTTCGATACCGATGATGGACTGGTTGAAGTAGCGGGTCGGGTCCTGGGGAACGTCGTACTGCGCGCGGAAGACGAAATGGTCGTCGGACCAGAGCACCTGCTCCGTCCGCAGGTCCAGCAGCTTGGCCTCGATCTGCAGCTGGATCTCGTAGCGGGTCGCGAGCCCGTCCGCCCCCACCACGACCGGGAAGCTCCGGTACTGCGTCACCGCCCCCTCCAGCCGGGCATCGGCGTCCGTGGCCTCCGACGTTGCCCGCAGCCCTCCACGGGAGATGAACTGATCGACCACGCGCTCCGTCAGCCGCTGGGCGATGTCCGGCTCCGAGGTCCGGTTCTCGAACACCGGCACGGCAATGGTGCGGACGTGCTCCGGGAGGACGGACCCCCTGCCCGCGAGGTGATACCCGCAGGCGCTTCCCGCCACCGCCGGGAGCAGCACCCACGCCAGAAGCCGCGACGGCGTCATGGTCGTCAGCCGACGACGAGGTTGAGGATCCTGCCCGGCACGTAGACCGCCCGCCGGAGGGTTTTCCCCTCCAGATGGGCGGCCACCCGCGGCTCCCCGCGCGCCGCCTCGACGGCCTCCGCCTCCCCTGCCCCCGCAGGGACCTCCACCCGTCCCCGGACCTTTCCGTTCACCTGAATCACGAGGTTGACCGTGGACTGCGTCAGCAGGGCGGGGTCCGCCTCGGGCCACGTCTGATCGGAGGCCTCCCCGCCCCTCCCGAGGCGTTCCCAGGCCTCCGACGCCAGATGCGGTGCGAAGGGGAAGAGCAGCAGCGCCAGGACACCGAGGGCCTCGTCCACCGCGTGGGCCAGTCCTCCCCCGGGGGGGAGCGGCTCGCCCGCGGGGTGCGCCGCCGCGGCCGCATGGACCGCATTGGCGAGCTCCATGATGGCCGCCACCGCCGTGTTGAGCCGGATGCGCTCCTCGATGTCCTGCGTCACCCGCTGGATGGTCTCGTGGGTCTTCCGGCGCAGCTCCCGTGCCGTCGCATCGTATCCCCCGTCCGGCGGCGTGGCCGGCCCACCACCTCCCAGCCGGTCCACGGTGCGCCGGACCCGGGCCAGGAAACGATCACATCCCTCGATCCCGGAGTCGCTCCACTCCATGTCCTTCTCCGGAGGGGCCGCGAACAGCGCGAACAGCCGGGTCGTGTCGGCGCCGAAGCGCTCCAGGAGGTAATCCGGGTCGACGGTGTTGAACTTCGACTTCGACATCTTCTCCTTCCGGACCTCCACCGGCTCGCCGCATTCACCGCACCGCGCCGACGTGGGGTCGGCACGCCAGTCGCCGGCACGACGCTCCGGGGAGAGATAGCCGTGACGCGGGCAACGATAGGACCAGTCGATCACCATCCCCTGGCTGAGCTGGCGGAGGATCGGCTCCTGGGCCGCGGTGAGGCCGAGGTCGTGCATGACCCGGGTGAAGAAGCGCGTGTAGATGAGGTGGGTCACGGCGTGCTCGATCCCACCGACGTACAGATCGACGGGGACCCAGTAGTCGGCGGCGTCACCGTAGGGTCGCCGGTCGTTGCCGGGATCGCAGTAGCGGAAGTAGTACCAGGACGAGTCGATGAACGTGTCCATCGTGTCCGTCTCCCGGCGCCCCTCGGCCCCGCACCGGGGACAGGCCGCCCGAACGAACTCCTCGGCCTCCGCCAGCGGCGATCCTCCCTTCCCCGTGATGCGGATATCCGCGGGAAGGAGCACCGGGAGGTCCTCCTCGGGAACCGGCACCGCCCCGCAACCGCCGCAATGGATGATCGGGATGGGGGTCCCCCAGTAGCGCTGGCGCGAGATCCCCCAGTCCTTGATCCGGTACATCACCCGGGCCTCTCCGAATCCCGCGGCCGCGGCGTGCCGGGTCATGCGCTCCCGCGCGGCGGCGCTCTCCAGGCCCGTGAACGCCCCGGAGGCCACGAGCAGGCCCTCCTCCGTGAAGGCCTCCGTGGCGACGTCGCAGGTGCCCGACGCGGGCTCGATCACCTGCCGGATCGGCAGGTCATACTTGAGGGCGAATTCATGATCCCGTTCGTCGTGGGCCGGCACCGCCATCAGCGCTCCCGTCCCGTAGTCCGCGAGGACGAAGTTTGCCACCCAGATGGGCACCGGCTCCCCGGAGAACGGGTTCAGGGCGTGGCGGCCGGTGAACACGCCGGACTTCTCGACGGTGGCCTGGACTTCCTCGGCGGTCGAACGCGCGGCCTGTTCCTCCCGGAACCGCTCCACCTCCCGGCGGGCGGTGGCGTCCGCCAGCAGCTCCGGCAGCCGGGGGTGATCCGGCGCCATGACGAGAAAGGTGCACCCGAAGATCGTGTCGATGCGGGTCGTGAAGACGGAGAGGCTCATGCGCGGATCGAGCACCTCGAACGACACCTCGGTCCCCACGCTGCGGCCGATCCAGTTGCGCTGCATGGACAGGACCTTCTCCGGCCACCCCGTCATCCCCTCGAGGGCCGCCACCAGGTCCTCCGCGTACCGGGTGATCCGAAGGAACCACTGCTCCAGGTCCCGCGTGCGGACCGGCTCGCCGCAGCGCCAGCAGTTGCCCGACTCGACCTGCTCGTTCGCCAGGACGGTGGCACAGCGGTCGCACCAGTTCACGGCCCGCCGCGACCGGTACGCCAGGTCCCTTTCGAGCATCTTCAGGAACATCCACTGGTTCCACCGGTAGTATTCCGGACGGTGGGCGGCCACCTCCCGGTCCCAGGCATAGGACAGCCCGAGCCGGCGGAACTGCTGCTGCATCCGCTCGATGTTCTCCTCGGTCCAGGCCAGCGGCTGCGCCCCGTGATCGATCGCCGCGTTCTCCGCCGGCAGCCCGAAGGAGTCCCAGCCGATGGGGTGCAACACGTTCCGGCCGCGCATCCTCTGGAAACGGGCCATCACGTCGCCGATGGAGTAGTTCCGGACGTGGCCCATGTGGGCCCGTCCGGAGGGATACGGCAACATCTCGAGGCAGTAGTACTTCGGGCGGGAGGGATCCTCCTGGACCTCGTCGATGCGGCGCTCCGCCCAGCGCCGCTGCCAGCGCTCCTCGACCGTCTTCACGTCGTATTCGCGGTTCATGGGTGGATGGGGGCCCCTGTCAGCGATCGATCGGCCCGGATGGAAGACCCCGCTCAGGGAAGGCCCAACGGTAGCACATCGGCCCGGACCCTTCAATCATGAGCGTTCGCCGGGAGCACGCCACAGCGCTCCACCAGCGCCGCGGGGATCTCGTGCAGGGGCAGGATCGCGGCGGCGGAACCCGAGCGGATCGCCTCGCCGGGCATCCCGAAGATGAGTGCCGTCTCCCGCGATTCCGCCACGGTCCAGCCGCCGGCGCGCCGGATTTCCCCCATGCCGCGCGCGCCATCCTGGCCCATCCCGGTCAGCAGGATGCCGACCACCGCCGACCCCAGGGCCGCCGCCGCCGAGGACATGAGGAGGTCGAGGGACGGCGCGTGGAACTCCCCCTCCCGTCGCGGCCGCAGCCGCACCCGGGGCATGCCCCCCCGCCGGAAGACCTCCGCCTGACAGCCGCCCGGCAGCACACCGGCCACGCCGGGCGGCAGGGGGTCGCCATCCCCCGCCTCGCGCACCCGCAGCCTGCAGATCCGGCTCAGCCTCTCGGCGTAGAGCGCGGTGAAGGTGAGCGGCATGTGCACGCCGATGAGGAGGCTGGCGTTCAGCTCCCCCGGCAGCGCCTCCAGCACCGTCTGCACCGCCCTGGGGCCCCCGGTGGAGGCGCCGATGACCACCAGCGCGCCCGCGGAGGGCACCGCCTCGCGACCCGGCGTCCCGGGAGCCGGCTGCATCCGGCCTCTCGTCGCCGGCGGGCTCCCGTCACGGGCGGCGACCTCCCGGATCACCCCCAGGGCGGCCTCCAGCGCCTCGCCGGACCCGTCGAGCGGCGGAAGGAGGAGGAACGCCGCCGCACCCCCCTCCAGCCCCGCGAGGATGCGGGGGTCCGCCGCCGAGGAGGCCAGCAGGATGACCGGACGGCGCCATCGTTGCCGGATCGCCTGGAGGAGCGGATTCGCCGGCCCCGCCAGCATCTCCGTTCCGAGGAGGAGCAGATCCGCGGGTTCCCCGTCGAGCCCCCGGAGGAGGTCCTCCGCGCTGCGGAACACGCCGGTCAGACGCAGGTCGTCCCACCCGGCGATCAGGCCGGAGCTCCGGGCCCGGAGCAGCGGTGAGCGTGCCGCGACGGCAATCCGGATCGGACGCGGTCCGGAGGGGCTCATCCTTCGCCGGCGGCGAGGTCACGCCGGATGTGGTCGAGCACGCCGTTGATGAACGGCCCGGACTCGGCGTCGCAGTACCGCTTGGCCAGCTCCAGCGCCTCGTCGATCACCACCGCGGGCGGCGCATCCGCCCCCCGGACAAGCTCGAACACGGCCATCCGCAGGAGGTTCCGGTCCACCGCGGGCATGCGCTCCACCTTCCAGCCCTGGGCTGCCGCGCCGATCCGACGATCGAGCTCCGGGCGCTCCCGCGCCACACCCCGCACCAGCCCCTCCGCGAACGCCACCACGTCCCGGGGGAGCTTGCGGCGCTCGAGGTAGCCCGTCAGCGCTTCCTCCGGTGGCACCCCGCCGACCTCCACCTGGTAAAA
>JASFRI010000186.1:0-8206 GCA_050115015.1 Acidobacteriota bacterium | reverse complement strand
TCTCGTGAAGCACCGGGATCTCGAGCTCGGTGCTCAGGCGATCGTAGATGTACAGCCCCTCGGGCGCCCGGATGTCCTTCAGGTTGATTCCCCCGAAGGTCGGCGCAATCCGCCTCACCGTCTCGATGAAGGCCTCCGGCTCCCGGGCGTCGATCTCCAGGTCGAACACGTCGATGTCGGCGAGGCGCTTGAACAGCACCGCGATCCCCTCCAGCATCGGCTTGGCGGCGGCGGCACCGACGTCTCCGAGTCCGGGGACGGCAGTGCCATTCGTGACGGTCCCCACCAGGTTTCCCCGAGATGTGAACCGGAACACCTCGGATGGGTCGCGCGCGATCGCGCCCGACGGGAAAGCAGCCCCTGGTAGGTAGGCGAGCCGGATCTCCCTCGGCGTCAGGCAGGGTTTCGTGGACCGCAGCTCGATCTTCCCAGGTCGTCCCGCCGCGTGATACTCCAGGCTGTCCTCGGCTCGGATCATGGCGCTCCTCCCGTCCTGGCCGTCGCCGGGGAGGGCCGCAGCGGAAACCGTGCCGCCGTCTCCCGGACGAGGGCCAGCGCGATGCCCAGCGGCCGCACCTGCAGCAGCCACAGGCGGTTCCCCTCAATGGCGAACTCGATGTCGAGGGGATGGCCGTAGATCGACTCCAGGCGCGCGGCGGTCCGCGCCAGGTCGCAGACCTCCCCGTAGTCCATCGCCGGGCGCAGGCGCTGATGGTACAGCGTCTCGGTCTGCACCGTTCCACGCCCGATCTTCTCGTCGAACGCGATCCGCTCGCGCTTGTCGGCGATGCGGTAGCGGAAGCGCACGGGCTCCCCCTCGAGGCCTCTCCTGGGGACGACGATGTGATCCGCCGCCACGGCGCCCGACACGATCCCCTCCCCCAGCCCGAGGCCGGCGTTGATCACCAGCTCGTCGGCGATCCCCTCCGGCGCGTTCACGGTCGTGACCACGCCCGCGACCCGCGCCCAGGCAATCCGCTGCACGATGATGCCGCCGCCCTCGCCACGGGCCGCCAGTCCGAGGACCGCCCGGCTGTGGATGGCACGGGCGGTCCACAGCCCCGCCCAGGCGCGGCGGAGGTGGCGGATCACGTCCTCCTCCCCACGGACGAAGAGGAACGTGTCGAACTCCCCGGCGCGCGCGAGAGCCTCGGTGTCCTCCTCGCACGAAGAGGAGCGCACCGAGACGAACCCTCCATCGGGGCCGTCGCCGCCGGCACCCTTTGCGATCACCTCCCGGTATGCCTGCTCGACCTCCGCGGCGAGGCCGGGGGGGAACGGCACGTGCTCCCAGAGGGTGTCGATACGTCGTGATCGCTGCTCGTCGGTGAGCCCGGGGCGGGCGAGCTCCTCCTCGATCGCCGCCGCCAGCGTGCGTCGAGCGCTGGCCCCGGGGCTCGGCGGCATGCGGAGGACCTCCTCGAACGCCCACCGCGTCACCACGAACCATCTTGGGACGATCTCCGTACCGAGAAGGCGGGCCATCTCCCCCAGGTTCGCAGCCTTCCAGCCGACGAGGGAGGACAGTTCGGTCCCTCCCGCCTCGGGGCCCAGGACCCGGTGGCCACGAAGGGACGCGCGGGCCGCCTCGTCCCGGCAGCGAAGCCCCGCCCGCAGCGCCTGGCCCCCCTCGCACGCCGTGTCCGGGAGGCACAGCAGCTCCTCCAGGCGATCGAGCCTCCGGATCAGGTGTCGCGATTCCGGGTCTCGCTCTGCGGCAACGGCCGCCCGGCCCGCCAGATCCGCGTGCAGCGCGAGAAGCCGGTGGATGCAGCACCGGTCGACTTCGGGGACCTCGGAGCGATCCGGTCGGACGCGGCCGAGACCGCAATCCCCGAGGACGTCGTCGAGGTCCTCAAGGGTGCGCACCAGCCGGAGCAGCTCGAGCCGGAGCTGCAGGATCTCGTGCACGCTGGAGGTCGCGGGGATGCGCTCCAGCGTCCGGCCTCCGAGTACCTCGAGGCGCTGTCGCAGGTCCCCGGTGACCCGCCGGAGGAAGCCGAGGACATCGGGCCCCACGGTGGGGTTTCCGAGCAGGATGGACAGCAGATCGGCCCGGTCCGCCCGGCTGCTGCCACCGGGCAGTGCGCCGCTCAGGAGCAGCTCCCGGATGGCATGGCGGGCCAGCGAGGCGCTCTGCAGCCGGGAGAGGATCTTCCGGAGCTGGTGGCGGGCCCGCAGCTGGCGGCCGCGGAGCGCCAGCAGCGCCCGGTGCTCCGTGGCGGCCTCCGCCATCCGGCTCGCCTCGAAGAAGGCCGTGAGCTCGTCGTGCAGCACCCGCGTGGCACGATCCTGACCCAGGACCTGCAGATAACCCTCGAGGGCGTCCACCACCAGCAGGTCGCCCTCGCGGAGGACCTGCCGGAGCTCCCGCAGGCTCCGGTGCACGACAACGCGGATACCCCCCACGTCCGACACGTCCTCACGGTAGATGGACGAGCGAAGCGTCAGCAGGGGCTCGCCTGCCGGTCCCGTCGACCACTGCCCGGCGACCAGCAGTGCCGGCCGGCCGAACTGCGCAGCCAGCAGGCCGGCATGGCTCAGGATGCCGCCACCGGTCGAGACGACGGCACAGGATCGATACAGGTGGGCCGCGTCGCGGGGACCGACGGAGGAAGCAACCAGGACGCGGCCGGCCAGCTCCTCCGGCCGCCGCCCGGCGGTGCCCAGAGCGGCGGCCCCGACCGCCCGCCCCGGGGCCGCCCGGAGCCCCTCGACGGGGGCGTCCTCCGGGACCGGACCGGAGGAGCGCGGCGGCCGGCCGCGCCGGAGACCCTCCAGGAGCGGCACCACACCGTCGCGGTCCATGGCCGCGGCCGGCTCCGACGCGGCCGGGAGGTAGCCGTCGCGGCGCAGCGCCCCGACGAGACGCTGCACCGCGGCATCGGCGTTGCAACGCCAGGGCCCCGAGGGCGGGTCCCGGCGGGAGAACAACACCGGATCCTCGGCGAAGAACGCCAGACGGACGATCCCGTCGCCGTCCCGCAGCACGTGGAGAAAGAGGTCCTTACCCCGCAGCTCGAGGTTCGCCGTCTGGACGTCATATCCGTTGACGCTTCCCGTCGTCCGGAAAGCCAGGAAGCGATCGAGGGGGGCGACGACTTCCGCAAGGCGGGCCGCATCCAGGGCGGCATCGACATCGGGGAGCATGCGCGCGAAGATCACCGGCGCGGCCTCGCGCCGGAAACGGCCCGGCTCCTGTCGTCGGAGTCCTGCGGGTCCGGCGATCACCTCGCCGCGGGCGAGAGCGGCTCGCAGCGGCCCCAGCGCGACCCGCTCGAGGTCCCTCTGGTTGCAGAGGTCCTCGTCGCTCGTCGGGGCGTCCGCCTCGATCTCCAGTTCCTGCAGCCTCCGGAGCACCGGATCCAGCGTGCCGGGGGGCATCGCGCGGGAGAAACGGTCGGCGTAGGGACCCTCGCCGCTCCAGCGCCGCTCGACGGCCCCGGAAGGGCCGGGCTCGGATCCGGCGACGATACCGCGCCGATCTCCGGTCAGCAGCCGCTCTGTGGGGAGCACTTGCCAGCGGTCCAGGAAGCTGGACCAGGCGCGAGCTACCGCATTCCTGGACCGCTCGTCGAGATCCAGCCCGCCGATGACCCAGTCGAGATCCATGAGGTAGGGGACCAGCGAGAAGAGTCGGCGTGCGCGGGTGCAGAGCTCGCCCAGACCACCCGCCCGCTCCTTGTCGTAGCGGGCCTCCACGTGGGTGGCATCGACCTTCGCCTCGAAGCCCATGCGTCGAAGGAAGACCATGAGCGCTTCCAGTCGGGGGTTCGGGTGATGCGACAGCTCGTACTGGCTCACGCCATAGTACTCCACGTCGATCATCCCCCCCTGCACCGGCGGGGCGAAGTTCACCCGCAGGAACACCGGGTGATTCCGGAACGCGACGTAGTACTGGACCTCGGTCCCGTAGCAGAAGATGCTGACCTCGGGGAACTTCGTCTGGCCGTGACACAGCTGGTGTGCGAACGCCTCGACGACGATCCGGACCGGATACGGAATGCCCGGCGGCGCGCTGGCCTCGGCGGACTCGGGCTCGAAGTCGACGTAGCGGATCCGCCGGACCGCCTGGAAGGGGACCGAGGGCGATGCCACCAGAAGATCCACGGTCCGGTTGGTGGACCGCCCCTCCCGGAGGAGCCGGAGGCCCAGCTGAAGGCCGCGCTGATGCAAGTACCGCTTCAGGCCGTGGAGGGTCGTGACCTGTCCGGGCGTGGCGGGGTCCTCGAACTGCAGCACCCGGCGGGCGAGGTCGCTGGCGACCGGCCCGCCGGACTCCCGCTCCAGGCCGTCGCGGATGGCCCGCCGGAGCGCCTCGTACACGGCGGGCACCGCGCTGGCCTCCTCGGAGCGCCCGGAGAACAGAGCGGTGAAATCCGCGACGACGCGGTCCATCCGCCGGACGATCCGCTCCACCCTGTTCCGGTCCAGCGGCGCCATGTCGAGGAGATCCTCCAGGATCTCGGCATGCACGACGTTCAGGCCGCGAAAGCGCGCCACCTCGCCCTCGCCGCCCGGCGTCACCGCCCCCCGTTCCCCTCCGCCGCCGTGGGCGATGAACAGGGTGGGCTCCTCCACGGGACGGGCCGCGGGGACGTCCCCGAAGAGGTCGGCCTCCTGCGGCGACAGGACGAGGGGGAAGGAGGCCCCGACCCGCAGCAGGATACGCGGTCGGGCCTCCAGCCCCAGCCGGAGCCGCCCCCAGCCGAGCTCGGCGATCACCCGTTGCAGCACGGGGACGCCCACCGAGGCGGCGGCACGGCGCAGATCGTCGAGCGGCGGTGGGAAGCGTCCCGGACCGGTGGCCAGCTCCAGCACATCGGCATATCCGGCACGGGTGTACTCCAGGTAGGGGCGCAGGGCGCGATGGTCCGGGGTCCCCAGCAGGCGGTCCGCCCGGCTGGCCGGGACCGGCTTGCCGTCCAGGTCGAGGATGCGGGCCGCGAGGACCCGCGCCGTCCACGACGGGGCGTCGTGCAGCAGCCGGAGAACGGGATCTCTCTCCCGCCCGCGCGCACCCACCCGCAGGAGATCCCCGATCCGGGCCAGCGCCTCCCGGCCTCCCAGCGGACTCCCCTCGGCGACGGCCAGGCTCGCGAGCCCTTCCAGGGACGGTGCGTCGAGCAGGAGGGACCCGGACGCTGCCAGCGTGACGCACAGGTCCAGGGCCCGCCGGGCGAGGGCGGGGTCGGAGGCCGCGAGCATCGCCTGCAGCAGCGGCCACGGCTCCGCGGCACCGCCGGCCACCTCCTCCAGGAACGGGAGGAGCGCCGCCGCGACGGGTCCCACCCGGCGGCGCAGCAGCCCGGCGAGCTGCAGGGCCGGCCCGAGTGGCGGCATACCTGCGACCCGGAGGGCTGCGGCCAGACGGGCGCAGCCGGTCGCGACGTGCTCCGGCCGTCCCACGGCGCGCTCGAGCTCGCCGGCGACGGCTGCCACGGCGGCGCGGACCACCTCCCCGGATATGGCCGGATCGTCCGGGGTCGAGGCGGGGCCGGCCCCCACACGGCGGGTCCGCTCTCTCCCGTCGTCCTGTTGACGCATCCGTCCCACCTCCATCCCGATCGAAACCGGTGGAACGTCGGGCGCCCGCTCGACCCGCTCTCATTGTAGAGCAGTCCTGCGGCCGGCACACTGCAGATCGGGGCGGTTGACACGCCTGCTCCGGGGACCGAAACTCCTCCCGGATGCCCCGTCCCCGCGGCCCTCGCCGCGCTCTTGAAAGGACCTCCGCATGTCGCACTCCCGCTCGCCCCGTCGTTCCCGGATCGTCCTGCTGTGCGGGCTGCTTCTCGCCGCGATCCTGCCGGCCCAGGCCCAGACCGTGGTCAGGCTGCGGCTGGAGAGCCTGGAGGGTGCGCTTTCGGACCTCGGCACCGTCAGCCGCGCCGCGGGCACGGAGCTGCCCCCCGCTGCGGCGCTGGCCATGCTGGCGGGGAACCTGGGGGTCCCGGACCTGGGGATGGTGGACCGCGGCCGTCCGGTGGTCCTGGCGTTCCCGGTGGAGGGGCTGATGCTCGGCATGCGCGGCGCCGTCGCGGCGCTGCCGGTGTCCGACCCGGCGGCCGCCATCGAGGCCCTCGCCGCCAGGTTCGAGCATCACGACCAGCAGGGGGAGGTGCACGTGTTCGGCGACGTCGGAGGTCCGTCGCTGCACGTGACGATCCGCGGCGATTACCTCCTCGCCACGGGCGTGCCGGAGCTGCTGGCGGCCTTCGACCTGGGGGAGGCGCTGGCCCGGGGGGACCTGCCCCCCGGAAACCTGTCGGCGGACGTGCTGCTCGACCCGCTGCAGCCGATGGCGCAGATGGGGCTCGCGGCCGCGCAGCAGCAGCTGGCGGCGGCTGGCGAGGGGCCGGACGCCGGCGACGCGCCGGCGATGGACCCGGATCTGGTGGCGTCCATGCTCGGGTGGTACGGAAACGTGCTGGGGGATCTCTTCAACAACGTCGAACGCCTGCAGGTCGCGGTGCAGGTCGCCGACGACCACCTGCTGCTGCGCAAGCGGCTGGTGCCGAAGCCCGGGAGCACGCTGGCGGGCCTCGTCGCCGCCCAGGCCGGAGGCCTGCCGGGCACGGCCCGCCTACTCGACCCCGGGGCCCCCGTGGTCGTCGCCGGCCAGTTCGTCGTCACCCAGGCGTTCCGCACCGCCATGCGCGAGTTCCTGCAGGGTTACTTCAAGATGATGACCGGGGTCACCTCGGGGATGTCGGAGAGCGGCGCCGCCGAGCAGGCCCGGGCGACCCTCGAGCTCTGGACGGCGGGGCCGGACCCGCTCCTCACCCGGAGCGTGGACTGCATGCAGGGCGACTACGCGGCCCAGTTCGATCTCACACCCGGAAACGGGATGTCGATGGTGGCCATCCAGGGGCATGGGGCCGGGGACCGGTGCCGGGACCTGCTGTCCGACATCCTGCGGGGGTCCGGCGAGGCGATGCGGGCGCTGTCGCCGGTCTCGGTGACGGTCACGCCGGAAGCGGTGCGCCATGCCGGCCTGGTGGCGGACCGGATGGAGTGGACGCTCACTCCCCCGGAGGGGACGTCCGACCCCGAGGCGGAGGCGGCGATGGAGGCGCTGTTCGGGGGAAAGGTGCTCCGGACCTACATGGCCTCCACCGACGACCTGTGGATCAGCGTCATGGGGGGTGACGCCGAGGACCGCTTCCGGGCGCTGGCGGAGCAGCTGGACCGCTCCGCCTCGGGCGGGGGACTCCGGGACGATTTCGTCGCCCCCATCGAGACCGGCCCCGGCTTCTTCGGCCGCGCGGACCTGGGCGCATTGCTGTCGCGGATCGCCGCGATCCTGCCGGCGGACGAGGCGGAGGAGGCGGCGGAGCTCGGTGCTGCGGCGACCCGGCTCACGGGGGCCGCGGGACGCATCACCTTCGGGCTGAAGCTGGACGCGGCCGGGCCCCGGGCGACGATCGCGCTGCCGCTGGCGCTGCTCCGGGTCCTGGCCGAGGAGATGGAGGAGGACGGAGAGGACGAAGGGCCCATGGGGCCCCTGCAGGGCCGTTAGCCGGGGTTCAGGGCGCCTCGCCGAGGCGGGCCAGCCGCTCGTCGGTGAGATCCCCGAACGAGTCGATCACGAGATCCGCGGCCGCGAGATCCGCCGCGCCGTAGGTGGTCGTCAGTCCGATCACCCGCATCCCCGCGTCCCGGGCGGCCCGCATCCCGACCGGCGAATCCTCCACGACGGCGCACGCCGCCGCATCGAGGGGACCCGGTTGGCACAGCCGGTCGAGGGCCTGCAGGTACGGCTCCGGATGCGGCTTCGAGCGCCCGACGTCCTCCGCGGCGACCACCACGCCGATCAGGTCCGCGACCCCCAGGTGATCGATGATGCGGGTCACCTCGGCCCGGCAGGCCCCGGAGACCACCGCCAGCGCCCGGGTACGGACATTGCGGCGCAGGAACCGGATCACGCCGGAGACCACCGGCACGCCGGCGTCCAGGCGGCGGCCGTAGAGCGCCCGCTTCCGCCGCACGAAGGCGTCCACCTCGGCGTCCGTGACGGCGCCCGCGCGGCGGAGCACGGCCGCGGCGCAGGCCCGGTCGTCCAGGCCCAGGAGGCGAGTGCGGTACTCCTCCTCGGTCACCTCGATCCCCCTCGGCGCGAGGGCCTCCCGGAACGCGTCGAGGTGCAGCCGCTCGGTGTCCGCCAGCACGCCGTCACAGTCGAGGATGATTGCCCGGATCGCCG
>JASFRI010000185.1:0-8219 GCA_050115015.1 Acidobacteriota bacterium | reverse complement strand
TGACCAGGACGAAATAGGTGCGTCCCGCCTCCAACTCCGCGTAGAGGAGGTCGACGTTCTCGCCGAGGATCATGAACCGGTGGCTTCCGGGCTCGGCGGGGAAGAGGAACGCGGTCTCGCCGGTCAGGAAGGTCAGCAGGTCGTCCCCGGAGAAGATCGGGCACTCCACCGAGCCCCAGGAGCCCGACTCCCGGAGGAACACGATCAGGGCACGGTCCCCCGGAGGCGGGAGGTCGATCCCCGGCTCCGGTGCGTACCGCAGGTGGGCGCTCCGCCTGGCGGAGGGAAGCTCGACCGCCGCCTCCTCCTTGCCGCCGCTTCCGTCCTCCGGGGCGGTGCGCTTCGCGAGGCGCTCCTGGTACTCGGCGGCGGTTCCCTCGGCGGGCTCCACCTCGTAGAGGCGGGGGAGCCAGCCGTCGAGCTCCGGCGCGTCGCCGGCGATCGGCAGCAGCCGGAACCACGGGCTCCATTTGCCCATCTCCGGATCCACGACGACGTGGAGGATCTCGCCGGGTTCGAGGGAGAGGGAGAGCGTCTGCAACCGCTCTCCGAGGACGGTGAGCTCATGCGCGCCCGGAGCCACCGCCTGCTGGTACGCCGTCCGTCCCGACAGGGCGGCGAGGAACTCGCCGTCCAGATAGAGAGGCGAGAGGTCCCGCTTCCAGGCCTTCTCGGGTCGGATGAGCACGATCCGCGCCCGATCCGGGGGAGGGGGCGTCACCGTGACGCCGGCCTCGGCCGCGTAGCGCAGCTTCTTGCTCTGATAGACGGCGACGGCCTCCGGGCCCGCGGCCAGGAAGAGGCCCGCGACGATAAGGACGGATGCCGCGCGGCGGCGGAGCAGGCCAGGAGGGGAGACGACGGATGAACCGAGGGATCTACGCACGGCACTCCTCACCGAGACGAGTGAAGACCCAGGCTCGCACGACCGGAAGACCCCTGTCAACGTTGTGGGGTGGGGTCGGGGGCCAGCCTGGAGAGTAGTGCCTCGAAGCGCGGATCCCCCCGCAGCCCCTGGAGGTCCGGGTCCGTCGCCATGCCCTCTCCATCGTTGAAGCCAGCGTCCAGGGCGCGCTCCAGGGCGGCCACCGCCGAGGCGGCGTCCCCCTCGCGGGCGTGCAGGGTGCCGATCCGGTAGAGTAGCCGGGCCTGCCCCGGGGCCAAGTCGAGGGCGCGCTCGAGCTCCGCGGCGGCCTCGTCGTAGCGCTCCATCCTCTCGAGGGTGTCCGCATACTGGATGTGGAGCTTCGGGTTGCCCGGGTCGAGCGACAGGGCGAAGCGGTGCCCATGCTCGGCCGATTCGAGCTCCCCGAGCTGCGCGACGGCCTCCGCGAGGTCCCCGTTCAGCTCCGGGTCCCGGGAGTCCAGGCGCAGCCCCGCCCGGTAGGCCTGCACCGCCCCGCGAAGGTCCCCGGCGGCGACCAGCGCCAGGCCAAGGGCGTGCTGGAACGAGGCGTCCCCCGGCCGGAGCTCGACGGCTCGCCGGTGGGCGGCAACCGCCTCGGCGGTGAGGCCGCGCTCCATGTAGATGGTGCCGAGGTTGTAGTGGGCGTCCGCGTTCTCCGGGTCGCGCTCCAGCGCCTCGCGGTAGAGGTCCATCGCGTCGTCCAGCTGTCCCGACCGGACGTAGATCGAGCCGAGGTTCACGTAGTTGGCCACCGCCTCGGGGTCCAGCTCGATGGCGCGCCGCAGTTCCTCCTCGGCATGCGGGAAGTCCCCCAGCCGCGCGTAGCAGATGCCGAGCCCGGCATGCGCCCCGATGTGGTCCGGCTCCTGCCGCAGCGCCTCCCGGAACTGCACGACGGCCTGGCTGCAGTAGCCGGCCTGGGACAGGGCGGCGCCGAACTGATAGCGATAGCCGGCGTTCTCCCCCTCCAGCTTCACCGCTTCCCAGTAGCTGCGGATGCAGCCCTCCACGTTCCCCTGCAGTGAGAGAACCTGTGCCCGCCGGGCGTGGATCTCCGCCGAATCGGGGCTCAGGGCGCCCGCCTCCTGGAGCTGCTCCAGGGCGGCCGCGTAGTCCTCGACCTTCGTCAACTCGGCGGCCAGCTCGAGCCGGAACGCCACGCTCCCGGGGGAGTTCGCGATGGCCTGGCGCAGCGCCGTGATGCGCTGGCTGTCCGGGCCGAGGCTCTCGAAGCTGGCAAAGGCCTCGTCCGCCTCGCTCCTCCGGCCCAGCGCCAGGAGCGCCTTGCCCAGCGACTGCCATGCGGTGCGGTGGTAGGGGTTGATCTGCAGGGCGCGCTGCAGGTTCCCCACGGCCTGATCGAAATCTCCCAGGTCGATCAGGAGCATCCCGAGCCGGACGTAGCTCTCCTCGAACCCCGGATCGAGGGCGATCGCCCGGATCAGGTTCTTGCGGGCCTCCTCATGGTCCCCCCGGTCCATCAGGAGACAACCCAGGTAGTAGTAGGGGAGCGGCAGCAGAGGATCCGCGGCGATGACGGCCCGGAACTCCTTCTCGGCCTCCTCGAGCTCCCCCTCGTCCCTCAGGAGCACGGCGAGGTTGTGCCGGGCGTCGATCTTGAGGGGGTCCAGACTCAGCGCCTTGCGGAAGGCCGTCTCCGCCGCGTCGGGGTGCAGGAGGACCATCTGGACGCGACCGAGGTAGTACTGGGCGTTCGCGTCCCTCGGATCCCGCTTCACCGACTCGTGCAGTGACTTCAGGGCGCTCTCGTAGTCCCCCCGCAGATAGTGGGCGAGCCCCAGAAGGTAACGGTATCGGGCCGTCCGCGGCGACAGCTCGATCGCCCGCTCGAAGGAGACGATGGCCTCGTCCAGACGTCGCTCGTCGAGCTTCAGGCGGCCGACCCAGGCGTGGGCCTCCGGGTTTCCGGGGTCCGCGGCCAGGATATCGTCCAGCAGCCGCTCGGCCTGATCGAGATTCCCGGCCTCGATGAGGCGCACGGCCTCCGCGAGGTCCGGGGCGATGCGGGTCTCCACCGCGGTCGTGGAGGTCAGGGCCAGGGTGAGGGCGAGCCCCCACGCGGTCAGGATCATCGGTTCGAGCCTTTCCCGGGGTGTTCGACGGGGCGTTCCTCTGACTATAGACGCCCGGCCGCCCGTTTTCCACGCGCGGGAAACCGGCCTACCCCCGCGGCGGGTTCCGGGCTATCATGCCCCGATGACCGCAACGTCCCCGCTACCATCCCGCCACCGGCTCCGGGTCCTGGGCCAGGTCCTGGAGATCGCCACGGACGCCCCCGATCTCGTTCAGCCCTTCCTGGACGTGTTCGACGCCTTCGTCGAGGACGCGGGGGGCGCCGCGCCGCCCGGGGAGGCCATCGGCATCCGCATCGACACCGCGGCGGGACGGTACGAGGACCGCTTCCGGGAGGTCGCGCTGGCATCCGGCCGCCTGCGCCCCGCACAGGTCTACAACCTGCTTTACATCACGCTGGTCCGCTCGCTCGGTGACGTCTACCTGCTGCACGGCGCCGTCGTGGCGGAAGGGGGGAAAGCGTTCTTCGTGGGCGGGCCCTCCGGGTCGGGCAAGTCGACGCTGGCCCACTCCCTCGTGGGGAGGGGCTTCGGCTTCCTGGGTGACGACCTCGCGCCGCTGATGGTGGCCGATGGCCTCATCCACCCCTTTCCCCGGCGCCTCGGCTTCGTGCGGGACAGCCTGTCGCGCAGCGGCCTGTCCGAGGAGGGGGCCCGGGTGCTCGGCGACAAGGCGTTCGTCGGCGCGGCGGAGCTCGGCGCGCGGATCGTGAGCGAGCCCCTGCCGCCGGGAGCGATGATCCTGATGAACCCCTACGCCGGCACGGGGAGCGAGATCGAGGTCACGGTGGGCGTCCTGGCGGGTCCGGAGCCGCTCCTGGGTCGTCTGGCAGGACGTGACGGGGTGCGGGCGGAGGTGGTCCGCAACGACGGCGAGCTGTCCGTCCTCAAGGTCTTCCTTTCGGGGGCGGACGCGATCGCCGTCGTGGAGGAGGAGCTTCGCCGTGCCGAGTCGCAGGTCATGTTCCACTTCCGCGGCTACGGCGACCGGAAGACCTACGCGGCCGAGCCCTCCCTGACCCCGCTCCCGGTCACCGAGGCCTGCCTGGAGCTGCTGCGCGAGGCCCTGAACCGCGAGCCGCAGGGAGCCCTCATGACGCGGCTGGGGGGACGGGCGAGCGCGGCGTTCTACGAGCTCACGTCGCTGCTGCTGGACGTGCCCTGCTTCCGCCTGGTGCCCGGCGGGGTGGAGGAGACGGCGGACCTGGTCTCGCGGACCCTGCGCGATCTCGCGGGAGCCTGAACCGGCAGCATGGTCTGCTAGTGACCGGAGGGGCCGTCGCCGAGATCGGGGCGGGTGGCCACCAGCAGGAACGCGTGGGGGGTCGGTCCCGCCGCCGCGCCGGGTAGTTCCGCGGCCGGGGAGCCGGTCGTGCCCAGGGGCGCGAAGCTCAGCGGGCCCGGGCCGAGATCGGCGGCGAGCACCTTGTAGAGGACGCACGGGTCCTCCCCTTCGATGCCGGTCCAGGAAAGGGTCAGGTCCTGCCCGGAGGTGCCGACCAGCAGGCCGTCGATCTCCGGCAGCGGTCCCGGGCCGCACGCGGGGTCATCCCCGGGAACCAGCGGATCCGTCTCGCCGGCTCCCACCTGGCCGTCACCGTCGCGGTCCTCCGCCCCGTCCGCCGCACCGCCGCCATCGGTGTCCCACGCGAGGGGATCCGTCGTGCTGGCCGGCTCGAGATCCGGGTGGAACATCCCCCTGGCGATGTCGGTGTCCGGGTCCGGCACCGAGACGCCCGACTCGAGGCCGTCCGGCAGCCCGTCGTCGTCCGCGTCCGGGTCGACCACGTTCACGGCGCCGTCACCGTCGGCGTCCCCGTAGGGATCGGGCTCCAGGCCGTCCGTCAGGCCGTCGTCGTCGGAATCGGCGTCCCGCGGGTCGAGACCGCAATCGCACCCGTCCTCCTCGACATCGAGCAGACCGTCCAGGTCGCCGTCGACCCGCAGGGCCACCGTCGGATCCCCGAAGTAGGTCATCTCCTCGAGGTTCGCCGCGGACACGCCGTCATTGACGTACGCGCCGACCTTGGCGGCGGTGGCGGCGAGACCGAGGGTCTGCACGCGGTCGACGTAGAGCTTCTCGTAGAGGGCGCCGGACATCGACTGGTAGTCGACGAGGGTCCCGAGCGCCGAGGGGCTCCAGACCCCGATGGCTCCCCCGGTCGTGGCGAGCAGGACCTGCTCCGCCAGGGAGGAGACGTTCGGCGCCCGGGGTGCGGCGTGCAGGCCGTTGATGCAGTTCAGCGTCGTGAGGAACGTGGGGCGATCCGCGTTGGTCAGCAGCGGCACGTCGGTGGAGTCCACGAAGATGTTCTCCGCCGCCCAGTTGTGGATGTTGCCGTGCCCGAGGTAGTTCGTGTGGAGGGCGCCGGCGTTGATCCCGTCGCGGATCTTCTGGTTCGTCGGCCCCGTGCCGAGCACGCGCAGGTAGGCCCGATCCACGGGCAGCCGGGTGTCGGTGAGGTAGAGGCTGATCATGTCCTCCTGGATCGCCTCGAACAGGACCTCGCCGTTGTCGGCGACGAAGAGCATCTTCTGGTTCAGGAGCGCCGGGTCGACGGCGTCGTACGCGATGATCCGCGCGACGGCGTCCGCGGTCTCCTGGGGCGTCTGCACCGGGAGGCGGCCGGCGACCAGGTCCGGCAGCGGGTCGGCTCCGGCAACGGTGACGAAGAAGTTGTCGGAGGAGGCCACGCCGAGGGTCGGAGCCTGGAACTCCCCGGAGGGCATGAGCTGCGGCACGCTGCCGGAGAGCAGCTGCCGCGGATCGAGGGTCGCGTTCCCGACAAGGAGCAGGAACGACGGTGCCGGCGCCTGCCAGCCGAAGAAGGCCGCCTCGACGAAGTCGCGGATGGCCTGCGGGTCCTCGAGGCCGTACGAGAACTCGTCGTACACATCGTCCAGGTCCACCAGCTCGACCCGCATCCCCTGGGCTTCCCGGTGGGCCACCAGCGGGGCGAGCTCCGGGAGGAAGTCCCGGTAGCTCAGGATGATGAGATCCGCCGCGTGGCCCGGGTCCGTGAGGTCCGAGGGCGCATCGGCGAGGATCCCGGCGTCGGGCGCGGCCGTCCCCGCCCGGGCCAGGAACCGCCGGACGCCGCCCACGGTGTCGGTGAAGGACGCGGTGTAGCTGCCGGGGGAGCCGCCGACGGCCACGCCGCCGAGGAGGACCGGTGCCGTCGGATCCGTGATGTCGTAGACGACGATGTCGTCGGTGCTGAAGCCGGTCACCTGATGGGCGACCGGGGCCGCCAGGTCGGAGGTGAAGATCAGCGCATCCCCCTCCGCCTCGAACAGCCGCGGGTAGTCGACCTCGACCCAGTTCACGAGCACCTGGTTGTAGGCCGCCCCGGTCAGCTCGACGGTCAGGGTGTTCGAGAGCTGCAGGTTCGTCGCCGACGTGGTCGCCTCGTGGGTTGCGTCGACGCCGCTCCAGGTCCTGCTGTCGAGCAGGTCGACGCCGTTGAGCAGGATCGCCGTGGTATGGGAGGTGCCCGCCAGGCCGTAGATCCGGGCTCGCACGGTCACGGCCAGCGCGCCGGGATCCAGGCCCGGGAGCGAGATCAGGTCCGCGGCCTCGGCGAGTGCGGTCTCGGGGAAGTCCCGGACCACGGCGCTCGATCCGGCGCTGCCATAGACCAGCCGCGCCCAGCCGAACTGGTCGCCGTCGCTGTCCGCGGCGGTGGTGAAGAGCTGCTCGTTGATCTCGAACCGCAGGGTCTCCGGGAACGTCCCCGGGGTCGAGCCGCCGGCCGGCGCGGCCGCCCGGGTGGGCATCGGGAGGCCGGGGCCCTCGTCGAAGGCCAGGCGGTACACGTTCCGGTCGTAGTCCTTGTTCCCGGCGATCCCGGCACCGAAGAACTCCAGCCGGTCACCCGGCCCGAAGACGCCGTCGCCGCCGTCCAGGACCCGCAGGGGCCGCGCGGTGCCGCCCGAGGTCAGCGAGAGGTCCGTGCTGGACGGGCTCCCAGGGTCGATCCCCGCCGCCATGAGATCCTCGTAGGTGACCGACCAGATCCCCTCGCCCCGGATGCGGAGCTTGGCTGCAGCGCCCGCGCTCTCCAGGACCGTCCCGCGCTCGGTACCGGTGGCACGGCCTGGACGGAAGCGCCGGTCCCAGGCGCGGCCGTACGCCGCCGGGTCGAGCCGATCCTCGTTCAGCACCGCGCCACGGTAAAGGCCGCGCTCGATGGTCCGCTCCAGCGGTCCGAGCGCCTCCTCCGTCGCGCCACCGGGGGCGAACCCCGCCGCCTCCCCCCCGGACAGCCGCAGCCGCGCGGTGACCTCCCGGTGGAAGAGGCTCCCGTCCCCGTCGGCGTTCACCTCCAGCGGGTGGAACAGGAGCTGGACCACCCGGCGATGGCGCAGGTGCCCGTCGAATCCGATGGTCACGGTCGGCGGACGACGGATCTCGACAGGGAGGGAGCCGGGGATCGGGACCGTGCCGGCGGCCTCGTAGAGCAGCTCGTAGCGCGCTCCGGCAGGCAGGGCGACCAGGACTCCCCGGTACGGGTAGACCGGGCTTCCCACGGCATCGGTGGGCTCCAGGCCGGGTATGTAGAGATGCCGCGCGCCGGCCTCCCCCTCCCGGAGGGCGGGTGTCGGGAAGCGCACGCGGACCGCCACCTCGGCGGTGTCGGAGCGCAGCAGCTCGACCGGGGGAGACGAAGAACCGCCGCCCCCCGGGAGCGCCGTGCCGGCGCCGGCCAGGAGGGCGGCGGTGAAGGTCAGGAAACGACGGAGCTGCCGGACCCCGCGGCTAGAACGATCCTCCGCCGGCGGTGCCGGTCGGGTCGCCCGAGTAGCCCTGGGCCGGACCCACGATCTCCAGGATCTCCTGATCGCTGTAGATACGGATCGTGGGGGACTCATAGATACGGGCATCACCGTCTTTCTGGTCCGTCGCAACGGGTGTCGTCTGGGTGTTCTTGAGTTCCTTCATTTAACGGATCTCCATGAGGAAGGTGTCGCTGACCGAGCGCCCACGGCGATCCGCGATGCGCCAGTAGAGGACTCCGTCCACCGCGGCGTCCTGCAGGTCCGAGAGCATCCGCGGGTTGGGAGTCGCCTCCCGGCTGCCGCCCCGCAGCGTGACCGGCGAGCTGAGGACCGACCCCTCGAATGTGGGGTCTGCCGAGACCTGAAGCAAGCCGTTGCCTCGCATCGGACCGTCGCTGGTGAAGCGGAACGTCAGCCCGCGCTCGAGGCTCACCGTCGAC
>JASFRI010000184.1:0-8219 GCA_050115015.1 Acidobacteriota bacterium | reverse complement strand
GTCATGCACCTGCGTTAGAAGGGGCATTTGGGGGTCGAAATGGCCCGTCTAAGCGCTCCACAGACCCCCTAAAATCACGGATCATATTGAGATTCAGTGACTTGCTACGGTCCGACCCGGATCGCCCCGGATCGCCTGCAGGTGGGACCGGCAGGCGGCCAGGAGGCGGAGCGCCCGGTCGGCGCTCCGGAAGGTGGTGATCCCCCCCTGCCGGAGGCGGGCGGCCATCGGGTCGTACATCGGCCCCGCGTCCACCACGGCGACCCACGGCTTGGTCGAGTCACGGTAGAGCCGGATCAGGCGCTCCGTCACCGAGGCGCCGGCGAAGCCGGTCCCGCCGCGATCCGCGGGCAGAGTGTCCAGGGCGCCGGTCATCGGCACGCAGCCGACCACGGCGACGTCCACCTCGGGAGCGTCGAGCAGCAGCCGGACGGCGCGCCCGTACGCCTGGTCGCCGGCGATGGGGGAGAGGTCCAGCGGGTTCTGCACCTGCACGACCCGGTCCAGCCGCGCGGCCTCCAGCAGCTGCCCCAGCGCTCGCCGGGTGGGTTCCCCGAAGGACGCCAGCCGGAACGGTCCGAGGTGGTCCGCGATGGCCACGCACTCGAACCCGGCGTTGGAGATCGCCCCCAGACGGTCGCCCGCCGGCGGCCGGCCCCGCAGCAGGCACAGCAGGCGGACCATGTCGTCGAAGTCGGAGAGGCTCGGGGCCACCAGCGCGCCGGCGGCGCCGAGGATCTCCCGCGCCACGACGTAGTCGCCGGCCACCGAAACGGTGTGGGACGAGGTGGCCGTGATCCCCGCCGGGGTCCGTCCGGCCCGGTAGACCACCACCGAGCGGCCGCTCTCCCGGATGGCGCCGACCGCCCGCGCGAAGCGCTCGCCGTCGCCCGGCCGGAAGCCCTCGATGTAGCATGCGAACACCTCCACGGACGGGTCCCCGGCGAGGTGGGTCAGGTAGTCCCCCACCGTCAGGTCGACCTGGTTCCCCACGGAGATGTTGTAGCGCGGCTGCAGATCGGGCATCCGGGAGGCGCGGGAGCAAGCGAAGGCGCCGCTCTGGGCGATGAGCGCCACGGGAGCCGTCTCCGCCGACGGGGCCGGCATCCTCTCCTCGGGGATGAACATCGTCTCGTAGCGTCCCGGCACCGAGCGGATCCCCAGGCAGTTGCCGCCGTTCACCACGGCTCCGCCGCCCGGGCTCGCCCGCGCCGCCGCGATGGCGGTCTCGAGGCGGCGCTCCAGCCCCCGACCCGCCTCGTGCTCCCCCATCCCGCCGGCGATCAGGATGATGCCGTGGGCCCGCTCGCCGGCGATCGCCTCCTCCACGGTGGTCACCGCCCGGGCCGCGTCGAGGCTGACCACCAGCAGGTCCACCGGCTCCGGTAGCGCCGCGAGGTCCGGGACGCAGCGGCAGCCCTCCAGGCTATCGAGGCCGGGCTTGATGACGAGGAGGCGGGACGGGTCGAAGCCCTCGCGCAGCACGTTGCACACGATCCGGTGCCCGGGGTTCATGCGCTCCGAGACGCCGATGACCGCGATGCTCTGCGGACGGAGCAGGCGCCGGATGTTCTCCGCGGGCCGGGGGGCCGGCTGCGCCCCCAGCGGGGAGCCGACCCGCGCCAGGACGTCCAGGGCCACCGGCCCGTCGGCGGTCAGCGCCAGCGGGTTGACCTCGAGCTCGAGGAGATCGTCGGGGATGTGCCGCGCCGCGAAGCGCAGGAAGCCCACGAGCAGATCCCGGAGCGCCGCCGGGGCCAGATGCACCGTGCCGCCGCGGCCCGCGCCGATGATCCAGGGGGTGATGGCCTTCCCGTCGAGGATGGGAAGGATGCGGTCGGGATCCGTGAGCGAGGGCGAGAAGATCGCGACCTCTCGCCCCGGCCGCATCTCGCGACACAGCCGCTCCCCGTCGACGCCGCCCGGTCCCAGGGAGATCACCGGCCCGAAGTCGTCGGTCCAGCGGGCGCCGAGGAGCAGCTCGGCTCCCAGGCCCGCGTCGTGTTCCACGAAGCGGGCGACCAGGTAGCCCTCCACCGGCTCGTCCCGGAAGCGGGAGGCCATCTCGCGGATCGCGGCGGCGATCGCCGGACGCTCCGCCGCGACAATCCGCACACCGCCGACGTCGGCCCGGTGGGCGATGGCCGGGGACATCACCTTCACCACGACGCGCTCGCCGCCGAGGGCATCCAGGTCGAGGTCGTCGACGCCGGCGGGCGACGTCAGCACACGATGCTCGGGAACGCCGAGACCCGCCGCCTGGAGGAGCGCGTAGCCCTCCGACTCCAGCAGGACCGTGCGCCCGCTCGCCCGGACGTCCCGGAGAACGCCCTCCGCCGCGTCCTCTAGGCCGGTGCGCACTGCATCGCCTCGAGCCCGAGCCGGAAGGCCCGCAGGTTGGCCTCCACCACGTCCGTTCCCTTCCGGGCGAACAGCATCCGGACCGCATCCTCCAGGGCCGCGGGACCCAGCGGCAGGAACGGCGTGGCCGCCCCCACCATCACGACGTTCGTGGAGCGCGGGGAGCCGGCCTCGCGTGCCAGCCGGGCGGCGGGGATCGTCCGGGAGCGCGGCAGGTGCCCGATCTTGGCGAGGAGCTCCTCCATCGGCGGGTAGTCCGGGATGTTGATCACGGGATCCGACGACGCCAGCAACATGCCTTCCGGCGCGAGCTGGTCGGCGTAACGGAGCCCCTCCATCGGCTCCATGGACAGGATGAGGTCGACCTGGCCCCGGGGGATCAGGCCGCTCTGGATGGCGCGGTCCGCCATGCGGAGCTGCGCCACCACCGAGCCTCCACGCTGCGCCATCCCGTGGATCTCGCTCTGCTGGACCTCGAACCCCTCGGCACGGGCGCTGGCGACGATGAGGAACGACAGCGACAGGATCCCCTGCCCGCCCACGCCGGAGATGATGATGTCATGCTTCATTGGTCCCTCCCGTTCGCTTGCGCTTCCGGGCGCTCTCGATGCACTCCCGGGCGGCGATGATCACCGACAGCCCCCGGTGCTCGATCTCCCGGCGGATCCGGTCGGCCAGCTCCCCCACCTTCTTCGGGTGCGCCTCGACCCGGTGGACGTGCGCGGGATCCACGCCGAGGCCCAGGACCAGCGCCTCGAGGTCCCCGCCCTCCAGGATCGTCGGCTGTCCGCCGGTCATCGCGACGACGCGGTTGTCGAGGATGATCAGCGTCAGGTCCGCGTCCGCCGTGACGGCGTCCAGCAGCGGCGTGACGCCGGAATGCAGGAATGTGCTGTCCCCGATCGTCGCCACCACCGGGTGGAGACCCGCCTCCGCCGCGCCCTTCGCCATGCCGATGGACGCCCCCATGCAGACGCAGGAGTGGATCGCCTCGTACGGCGGCAGCGCCCCCAGGGTGTAGCACCCGATGTCGGAGGTGACCAGGGCGTCCGGGAAGCCCTCCAGCGCGCGGTTGAGGGCCTCGAAGGTATCCCGATGCGGACAACCCGCGCAGAGCTGCGGCGAGCGCGCCGGCACCTCCAGCCCCCGGCTGTCGGTCCCCGAGGCGATGGGCAGGCCGAGGGCCGCCCGGACCGCATCCGGCCCCAGCTCGCCGTCGGCGGGGACGTGTCCCGTCGCGCGCCCGAGGATACGGTGGCGGCCCGGCAGGACGCCACGGAGATAGCGCTCCAGGAACGGGTAGCCCTCCTCGAGGACGAGGAGCGTTGCCGCCCCGCGGGCGAGCTCCTCGAGCTTGCCGGCGGGGAACGGATAGGCGCCGATGTGCAGGTGCGACGGCCGCCGCTCCAGCTCACCCGCGCACTCCAGGTAATAGGTCCGGGCGATCCCGGTGGTGACCACCGCGATGTCGGCGCCCGGCGGCTGCAGATCGATCCGGTTGTGATCGCAGACCTCGACGTAGCCTCGCAGCTCGCGCTGTCTCTCCAGCACGGCATGCCACTGCCGGCGGGCGAAGGCCGGGAGCAGCGTCCAGCCGCGCGTGTCCGCTCGCTCCGGCGCCGGCGGGACGGGATCCGGCGGCCGCACCCGTACCGGGGCGCGGCTGTGGGCCAGGCGCGTGACCAGCCGCAGCAGCACCGGCATCCGGAAGCGCTCCGAGAGCCCGAAGGCCTCCCGAGCCATGTCGTAGGCCTCCTGGTGGTTCGCCGGCTCCAGGCAGGGTACGTGGGCGAAGTCCGCGTAGTAGCGGCTGTCCTGCTCGTTCTGGGAGCTGTGCATTCCGGGATCGTCGGCGACCGCCACCACGAGCCCGCCCTGGATCGCGACCAGCGCGGAGTTCAGGAACGGATCGGCGGCCACGTTGAGGCCGACGTGCTTCATCGCCACGAGGGCGCGCCGGCCGGCGAGGGAGGTGCCCAGTGCGGTCTCGTAGGCGGTCTTCTCGTTCGCGGTCCAGGCGGCGTGCGGGGCCCCGTGGCGCTCGCGATGCCGGATCAGGTACTCGAGGATCTCCGTGGACGGCGTGCCGGGATAGGCGTAGGCGGCCGCGATGCCCGCGTGGATCGCGGCGAGGGCCACGGCCTCGTCGCCGAGGAGGATCGGCTCCGAGGCCGGTTCGACGGGCCCGGTCCGGGTCCGGGTGGCTTCGCTCAGCATGGTGGACTCCTGTCGGCATCGGCCGGGACGCGCGCCGACCCGGCCCCGGATCCATTCCTGCAAGAGGGACGCCAACGGGGGTCCCGCGCATCGGAGCCATCCGCATGAAACAAAAGAGCTTGCAGGACGAGAAGGGGGCGCCCCTGGCGCCTCTGGGGTCCCTGCCCCAGTGCGGGCCGTGGGGCTGGGACGTGTCGCGCACCGCCCCCCCCCCGGCCTGCCGGCGCCGGGGCGCGACGACCGGCAAACCACCACATGGTGGTGCGCAGCTTGTTGCTCCCTCGCCGGGAAGGGGAGAACCGGGACGCGTTTGCCGGGGCGAGGAGGCCGGGCACCACCGCTGCCCCCGCCGGGAGCCGACATGGCTCGGAAGTGCCTGACAAAAAGGCGGTCTTCCACGGAGCGCCCCGGTCACCGCTGCTGGAGCAACAAGCTGCCCACCGCCATGAAACCACCACGGGACCGTTGACGCGGAGGGCGTTCGGGCGTAGACCAGAGGACAGAGGCATCCACATCGCCCGCCGTCCCGCAGACGGCACCTGCCGCGAAGGAGGTTCGACATGCGCGCCCTCCCGAAGCTCGTCATGATCGTCTCGCTGCTGCTGCTGGGACCCGGGCTGCTGGCCGCGACCCAGCTCACCCGGAGGACTCCCGGGGAGATCCGGGGTGGGGATCCGGCGATCCCGCTGCACTTCCACGCCACGTGGGCGGGCGGCGGCGCGCAGGCCTTCGTCGTGCGTTGCGGCAACACCCGTATCCGGCTGCGAGTGGGATGGGAGCCGCGATGGTTCCGCATCGAGAGCGACGGGCCCGGGCTGACCGACGACGACGTCGCGGCGATCCGCGGGGCCCTCGCCGCGCTGGGCGCGCCGCGCTCCTCGCTGGAGGACGGCCTCGCCCGCGCCCTGAATCTGCTGGCGAGCTGGCCACCGAACCTCCCGATCAGGGGTTCCCTCCGGGACGGTCTTCTCGAGGCGGCGAACGGGCGCTGGCGTGTCGAGGGCTCCACCGCGGACATCCAGGACATCTGCGGGAAGATGAACCGACTGCACACCGGCACGTACCCCGTGAACCTGATCCCGCGCGGCTTCGAGGCGCTGGTCGGACCCTATCCCTGGGCGGACGGGGGATGCATGGGGCGCTGCGGCGCCGGCTGTCCCGGGGACGGGCCACCGAACAACACGGTGTTCGCCTTCGGGCAGGACTGCTTCGACCATGACGCCTGCGTGGGGGACCAGGGCCTGACCGACCTCGACTGCAACCTGATCTTCCCGGCGGCCGTCGACGACTTCCTCTACGGGCCCTCCTGCCAGAAGGACAACGTCGATCTCGCGGTCAACGGAGGGGACGGGCCGGTCACGCTGCCCGCCGGCGAGCCCATCGAGCTGCGCGTCTCGCTGGTCGGCGTCCCCGCCGGCCTCGTCGTGGACTACTGGCTGTACGTCCAGACCGCCGCCGGGCTCTACTGGCTCGACGGTTCCGGGAGCTGGGTCTCCGGGGCGCCGGCACCGGCGCGGATCGGCCCCCTGGTGCAGGTCTTCGACCGCGTGGTCTACCAGGGGCCGCCCCCCGCGGGCATGCCCCCCGGTCCGGCGACGTTCTACGTGTCGGTGGATCTCGCTCCGGACGGGGCCTTTACCGGCCGGCAGTTCGAGGACGCGGTGGACGTGACGGTCGTCGCGACCCCGTGAGGTGGGAAGCCCGCCCGTAATGGTATGCTCCTATCGACCGCCCGGCCCACCGGAGTGAACGGGCGGATGCCGCTCCCGTGACGGGTGCCGCGAGCCGGAGCGTGCG
Source organism: Acidobacteriota bacterium (assembly GCA_050115015.1). GTDB lineage: Bacteria > Acidobacteriota > Polarisedimenticolia > CBDVAL01 > CBDVAL01 > JASFRI01. The sequence continues at coordinate 1,844 of JASFRI010000184.1, read as the reverse complement.
GAGAAGACCCGGCGGTTCCCGGGGCCCATCCCGGGCCCCGACCGTGAAGACGAAGCCGGGCCGACGCAACCCGCCATCCGGAGCTGGCAAGGAGGGTGAGGCGATGCTCTGCATCGATCAGGACTACCGCATCGCACGCCGGCGCATGGACGACGCCCTCGATCACCTGGCGAAGGTTTCGACGGATCCGGCCAGCACCCGGGAAGCCCGGGAGCAGGCCTCGGTCGAGTACCGGATGGCCCTGGATCGGGTGCTCAAGATGCTGCCGCCCTCGGTGCGACCGGGACACTGACCGCAGCGTCCCACCGGCCGGTCCGCCGGCCGCTGCGCCCGGCGAAGTGACGTACAGCGCAACCCGGGAGAATTCCACGACCGGGATGGTACGTGTTTTTCGCCGGGACCGGGCGCCGGCCGACGGGCCCGCGGCCGTGGCGAGAACGTCTCAGCGATCGCCGGTCGGGTGGGGCACCTTGGTGGGGACCCGGGCGTGCGTGGCCTCGTGCCCTCCCTCCCCGCCGGCACTGGGTTCGTGTGAGCCCTGCCCGGCATCGAGGATCTCGATCTGCTTCGCCTCGATCAGGCGGCGGATGGCCGGGCGCTCCAGGTTCGTCGCGGCGATCTGGCCCGTACGCGCGGGGCCCAGGTGCAGGACCTTTCCTCCCGCGAGCTGGATGCGCAGCGGCTGATGGGTGAGGTTCCGGATGGTCTTCATGGACGACCTCCACGATTTGACATCCATGGTACTCCAGCCCCGGACCCTTCGCCAGGGTGGACATCCGCCCGCCCTCCCCCCGGGGCCTCCGTCCGTCGGCTTGACAGCGTTTTCCGCGCTTGGCTAGGCTTGGCCCCTCCCGATTCCCGCTGCGCGTTCCCGCCTCGAGCCGCCGGAGGAGTTCCTCGTGAGCCTGACAGCACCGCGCCCATCGCCGCTCTCCCGCACACGGCTGGACGCGGTGCTCTTCGATCTCGACGGCGTGCTGACGGATACCGCCGGAGCCCATGCCGCCAGCTGGAAGCACATGTTCGACGACTTCCTCCGCCGGCGGGCGGACGCGGGCGGGAAGCCGTTCGTGCCGTTCGACCTTCGGGAGGACTACCGGCGGCACGTGGACGGGAAGCCGCGCTACGAAGGCGTCGCCGCCTTCCTCCGGTCCCGGGAGATCGACCTGCCGCACGGCGACCCGTCGGACGGTGTCGATCGCGACACGGTCTGCGGGCTCGGGAACCGGAAGACCGCGATGATCCGTGCCGTCCTGGAGGAACAGGGGGTCCGGCCGTGCCCGGGGGCCGTCGCGCTGACGCGCCGCCTGGTGGAGGAGGGGTTCGGCACCGCGGTGGTGTCGTCGAGCCAGGACGCGGCAGCGGTGCTCCGGGCCGCCGGGCTCGGTGGCTGGTTCCCGGCGCTGGTGGACGGGGGGGCCGCCGGGCGTCTGGGCCTCGCGGGCAAGCCGGCCCCCGACACGTTCCTCGAGGCCGCCCGGAGGCTTGGCGTACCACCGGCCCGGGCGGCGGTGATCGAGGACGCCGCCGCGGGGGTGGAGGCCGCACGGGCAGGCGGTTTCGCGCTGGTCATCGGGGTGGCCCGGGAGCGCCCGGAGATGCTCCTGGAGCGGGGCGCACATGCCGTGGTGACGGGCCTGGAGGAACTGCTGTGATGCGACAGCGAGAACGGACGGCGCGACGGGAGGCACGATGATCCACCGCAAGGGCGTCAGGCGTCCCGGGTACGTGTACCCCCCGGATCCCTGGCGGCTGGTCGAGAGGCGTTTCTATCCGCGGCTGCTGCCGCAGGCCGAGACCTTCTTCAGCGTGGGGAACGGCTACTTCGGGATGCGGGGCACCTT
>JASFRI010000183.1:0-8287 GCA_050115015.1 Acidobacteriota bacterium | reverse complement strand
CAGCAGCGCGATGCCGGGAACCGTCTGGATGATGCTCGCGGCGGTGAGGGCGTAGGCCCGCAGCCAGGGCCTGCGGGTCGCCCGGATGGCGAGAGGCAGGCTGAGGCCGATCCCGAGGCCGAGGGAGATCAGGCTCACCTGGATGTGCTGCCCCAGGTAGTCGGGCAGGTCGGCCCAGGCCTGGGCGAGCCGCGCCGCCGCCTGCCCGCTCACGAGCCCTCTCCCTCCGCCGCGAGGGCCTCGAGCCGGTCGGCCTGGCGGCGGGGGGTCTCCAGGAGCCGGCGCACCCGCTCGTCCGCCGGCCGTGCCAGCAGTTCCCGCGGCGTGCCGACCTGGAGGGTCTCGCCCGCCTCCATCACGGCGATGCGGTCCGCCATCAGGAGCGCCTCGGTCATGTCGTGGGTGACCATCACCGTGGTGAGCCCCAGGGCGCGGTGAATCCCCACGAACTCGTCCTGGAGCGCGTCTCGGGTCAGTGGGTCCAGCGCGCCGAGCGGCTCGTCCATCAGCATCACCCGAGGCCGTGCCGCCAGCGCCCGGGCCAGGCCGACGCGCTGCTGCTGGCCGCCGGAGAGCTGGTGCGGCATGCGCCCGCGGAAGGCGTCCGGGGGGAGCTGCACCTGCTCCAGCAGCTCGTCCACGCGCGCGCGGATCCGGTCCGGATCCCACCCGAGCAGTTGCGGCACCGCGGCTACGTTCTCCCCGACGCTCCGGTGGGGGAACAGCCCGATCCCCTGAAACACGTAGCCGATCCGTCGGCGCAGCTCGACCGGGTCCTCGTCCGCGACGTCCCGGCCATCCACCTCGATCGTGCCGGAGGTGGGCTCGATCAGCCGGTTGATCATCTTGAGGGTCGTGGTCTTGCCGCAGCCGGAAGCCCCCAGCAGCACGAGGAGCTCCCCCTCCCGGGCGTGCAGCGTCACGCCGCTCACCGCGAAGCTGCGGCCGCCATCGAAAGACTTGCGGAGGTCCCGGAGCCGGATCATCGGGTCGGAGAGTCCTCGCGGGGTTGCGGCGAGGATGGCGAGAGCTTATCACGTTGTTCCCGGGGGGGGCGCCGCCCGTTGTAAGATCGGTCGGCCCGGCGGGCGGGAACGGAGGAGAGTCTTGGGGGTGAAGCGCAACCGCGATCTGGACGTCCATCTGAACCTGAACGTGCGCGGCATGCGGCCTTCCGCGACCGTGGCCATCAACGACCGCAGCAACCACCTGCTGGCGGAAGGCAAGCAGATCTTCAAGCTGGGACTGGGGCAGTCGCCGTTTCCGGTCCCCAGGCCGGTCGTGGACGAGCTCCGGGGGAACGCCCACCGGAAGGAATACCTCCCCGCGAAGGGACTGCGCGCCTTGCGAAACGCCGTGGCGGACTACCACCGCCGGCAGGAGGGGATCGCGGTGAGCGGCGACGACGTCCTCGTCGGGCCGGGCTCCAAGGAGCTGATGTTCCTCCTGCAGCTGGTCTACTACGGCGAGCTCGTGGTTCCCGCGCCGGCCTGGGTTTCCTACGCGCCCCAGGCGCGCATCATCGGCCGCACCCTCTCCTGGATCCCCACCCGCCGCGAGGACGGCTGGCGGCTGACCCCGGATCAGCTTCGCAGGCACTGGAGCCAGGACCCGCACCGGCCGCGGATCGTCATCCTCAACTACCCGAGCAACCCGACCGGACTCACGTACACCCTCGCGGAGCTCAAGGAGCTCGCGAAGGCCGCCCGGCAGCACCGGGTCGTCCTTCTCTCCGACGAGATCTACGGCGAGCTCCACCACAGCGGCCAGCACGTGTCGATCTCGCGCTTCTATCCCGAGGGGACCATCCTCAGCGCCGGGCTCAGCAAGTGGTGCGGCGCGGGCGGCTGGCGCCTGGGGACGTTCACGTTCCCCACGGGGCTCCACTGGCTCCGGGACGCGATGGCCGCGGTCGCCAGCGAGACGTTCACCTGCACCTCCACCCCCATCCAGTACGCCGCCGTGCGGGCCTTCGGCGGCGGCATGCGGATCGAGCGCTACCTCGCCTACTCCCGGCGCATCCTCGGGGCCCTCGGGCGCACCTGCGCGCGACGCCTGCGGGACGCCGGCGTGCACTGCGACCGACCCCAGGGGGCGTTCTACCTGTTCCCCGACTTCTCCGGGCTGGAGGGCCCCCTGCGGGACCGGGGCGTCGGGAGTAGCGCCGAGCTCTGCGAGCGGCTCCTGGAGGAGACGGGGGTCGCGATCCTGCCGGGGGAGGAGTTCGGGCGGCCGCCCCAGGAGCTGACGGCGCGCCTGGCCTACGTCGACTTCGACGGCGCCCGCACCCTGGCCGCGGCGGAGTCGCTTCCGCGGGACCAGCCGCTCGGCGAGGACTTCCTCGAGGAGCAGTGCCCGTCCGTCCTCACGGCGGTGGACCGGATCTGCGAGTGGGTCAACCGCCCGGCGTGATCTCGAAGGCGAGCACCGAGAGATCGTCCCCCGGGCCCGGCGGGCCGCACCAGTCCCGGATCGCGCGCATCAGCCGGCCGGCGCTCTCCTCCAGGCTGCGATCCCGCGCCTCCCGGAGCGTGGCGATCAGCCGCTCCTGGCCGAAGAACGCGCCTCCCGGGTCCTCGGCCTCCAGCAGGCCGTCGGAGACCAGATAGACTCGATCCCCCGCCGCGACGGGCAGGACCGCCTCCTCGTAGGACGCCTCCGGAAACCAGCCGATGGCGGGCCCCGTGGGCTGGTGGGCCGTCGGCGCACCCACCGCCGGCACGTGGATCGGACCGGGATGGGCAGCGGAGGCGAACCGGAACTCTCCGGCCGCGACGTCCAGCACCCCGTACAGGAACGTGAAGTACTGCATCGTCTCCAGGTCCATGGGGAACTGCCGGTTCAGCCGTCCGGCGACCTCGGCGGGCGGGCAGGGGCAGGCCGCCGCGCCGGCGGGGCCCCCTTCCAGCAGGTAGCTCCCCTCGCCGAGGCCGGAGAGGAGCCGGCTCAGGGTCACCGACAGGAGCGCGGCGGGCACCCCGTGGCCGCTGACGTCCAGGAGGTAGAGCCCTGCCGTCCGGTCGTCGACCCGGTAGACGTCCAGGATGTCGCCGGCCAGCTCGTCGCAGGGCTGGAACTCCCAGGTGAAGCGGACCCCCTGGACCGCCGGCATCGTCCTGGGGATCAGGGCGCGCTGCAGGCGCGCGGCGGCCTCCAGGTCGCGCTTCATCCTCGAGTGGGCCCGGGAGAGCTCCTCCCGGGCCTGCTTCAGGCGCAGGTGGGTCTGCACGCGGGCAACCACCACGGGGAAGTCCAGGGGCTTCGTGACGTAGTCGTTCGCGCCGGCCTCCAGGGCCCGGACCACCTCCTCGCTGCTGTCCTTGGCGGTGGCCATGATCACCGGGAGCTCGGAGGGGGAGCGCCCTTCGCGGATCCGCGACAGCACCTCGATGCCGTCCATCCCCGGCATCATGATGTCCAGCACGACCAGGTCGTACGCCTCCGCCTCCAGGCGATCGAGGGCGGTGCACCCGTCGGCCGCCGTCGCGACGGCGTAGCCACGGCGCTCCAGCCGTCGCGACAGCATGTCGCGGTTCAGCTCGTCATCGTCCACGACGAGCAGGCGTCCGTCTCCCGCCGGTTCCATCACGCGTCCTTCCGGCCCAGGCAACGCTCCAGGGCCGCCAGCAGCCGGCCCCGGTCGACCGGCTTGGTGAGGAACGCCGAGGCGCCCCGCGCCCTTCCCTTCTCCTCGCTGTCGAGGATCGTGACCATGAGCACCGGCACGCGGGAAAGGACCTCGTCCTCCTGGAGCTCGCGCAGGACCTCCCATCCGTCCATGCCGGCCATGATCACGTCCAGCGTGATCGCCCGCGGCGTGCGCCCCCGGGCCAGCCGCAGCCCGTCCTCGCCGCAGGAGGCGCTGACCACCGCATAGCCCTCCCGGGTGAGAAACTCGGTCATGAGGCTCCGGGCCAGGGGATCGTCGTCCACCACGAGGACGGGGGCCTCCTCCTCCGCCACCGCCGGGCGAGGCCGCTCCGCCACGGACTCCGGCTTCGGCGCTGCGGGGCGGGGGGCCGGCGCCGCGTCGGGCGCCGCGGGCAGCTGCAGGGTGAACTCGCTGCCCTCTCCGGGGGTCGAACGGACGGTCAGCTCGCCGCCCATCATCTCGCTGAACCGGCGCGAGATGGCGAGTCCCAGGCCGGTCCCCCCGTAGCGCCGGGTGATGGACCCATCCGCCTGGGCGAAGGCCTCGAAGATGCGGTCCAGCTGCTCCGGACTGATGCCGATCCCGGTGTCGGCGACGCGGAACCTCGCCCAGGAGATTCCGTGCCGGTGCTCCCGCCGGAGGTGCACGGTGATCTCCCCGTCCTCGGTGAACTTCGCTGCGTTCGACAGCAGGTTGTAGAGGACCTGACGGAGCTTCACCTCGTCACCCAGCAGGGAGCCGGGGTCGTCGGGCAGGTGCAGGATCAGGCGGTTCCGGTTGCGCTCGACGAGGGGCGCCACGGTCGTGGCGACCTCGCGGACCACACGTCCGGGGTCGAAGGGGGTGACGTCCAGCTCCATCTTGCCCGCCTCGATCTTGGAGAGGTCCAGCACGTCGTTGATCAGGCCGAGGAGATGGCCACCCGCCGCGTGGATCTTCTCGAGATCCGGGAAGAAGCGCTCCATCCCGGCCTCGGCGGCCTCCTCCTTCAGCAGCTCGCTGAAGCCCAGGATGGCGTTCAGGGGGGTGCGGAGCTCGTGGCTCATGTTGGCCAGGAAGCGGCTCTTCGCCCGGTCGGCCGCCTCCGCCTCCCGGCGGGCCCGGAGCAGCTCGCTGATGTCGTGGTAGAGGCAGAGAACGCTTATCTGGCGGCTGCCCACGTGCACCGGGACCGCGAAGACCTCCACGTCGACGAGGGTGCCGTTCTTCCGTCGCCGCTGGCCGAAGGCGTGCAGGCGCGTCTCCCGCGCCGCCTGGGTGAACTCCTCCGCCTCGACCCGGGCCTCGGGAACGGCGATCATGCCATCGAGGTCCCGGCCCAGGGCCTCGTCATGGGCGTAGCCGAACAGGGTCTCGAACGCCGGGTTGCAGGACAGCACCTTCCCCGCGTTGTCCATGGTGGCGATGGCGACGGGGCTGGTGCGGAACAGCCCCTCGAAGTGCTCGCGCTGCCGCTGCGCCTCGGTGAACAGCCGGGCGTTCTCCATCGCGATGGCGGCCTGGGTGGCGAACAGGTAGAGCCGGCGCAGGTCGTGCGGCACGAACTGGCGTTCCGAGCCGAGGTGGAACACGCCGATGGCCCCCAGCAGCCGGCCTCCGCGCATCAGCGGTGCGACCATCAGCGCATGGCCGGAGCCGGCGTACTCGGGAAGGCGTCCCGGCCAGGTGTCATAGTCCGGGATGATGAGCGGCACATGGGTCTGGGCCACCCGACCCATGGCGCCCAGCCCGAGCGGGGTGCGCCGGCCGATCTTCGACGGGGTCAGGTTGTGGCTCGCGACGATCTCCAGCTCCGCGGCATCCTCGCGGTAGATCGCCAGCTCGCCGCTGCTCGCACCCAGCAGACCGATGGCCCGTTCCAGCATGGACTGGAGCAGGCGGGACAGCCCCAGCTCGCCCGACAGGTCCGCCATGGTGGCGAGCAACGCCTCCAGCTCGTCGGCCCGCTGCCGGGCCAGCACGAGGGCGCGGTCCGAGGCGAGGACGGCGGCTGCCTGGGCCGCCACGGCGGTCAGGATCTCGAAATCCTCCTGCTCGAAGCCGCTCACCCGGCTGCTCTGGACCACCAGCACGCCGTGCGCCTCGCCGTCGTGGCGCAACGGCACCTGGACCTCGGAACCGCGCCGCAGCCCGGGCAGTGGCGAGGAGACATCGAGCCCGGCGGTGTAGTGAGGCTCGTCCAGGTGCAGCGGACCGTCCCGGGCGGCGGGGAAGCGGTGGCCCGAAGACGCGGCCCGCCATCCCCCGGAGGCGCGCAGCACGCGATCCCCGCTGGCGGGATCGATGCCGTAGACCGCGGCGCACTCGTACCCCATCCCCTCGGAGCGCAGGGCGCCGATCAGGCGGCGGAAGAGCTCCCCCTCGTCAGCGGCCCCCAGCAGCTCGGTCCCGATCCGCAGCAGCGCGGTCTGACGTCGACCGGGGGGCGGGTCCACCGGCGGCCGCATGAGCGGGGCCTACCGGGCGTCGGGCCCGCCGGAGCCGCCCTGCCGGGCGAGCTCGTCGTCGAGGATCTCCTGGAACACCTGGAACGGCTGGGCGCCGGAGATGTGCCGACCGTTGATGAAGAACGCCGGAGTGCCGGAGACGCCGACCTGGGCGCCGTCCTGGAGGCCCTGCTGCACGGTCGCCTCGTAGCGGCCGGACTCGATGCAGGCCTTGAACGCCTCGATGTCGAGGCCGAGGTCCGTCGCACGAGACTCGAGGTCCGCATCGCTCAGGTCGCCGGCCCCCGTCATGAGGTTGTTGTGGTACTCCCAGAACTTGTCCTGCTCGCCGGCGCAGCGGGCCGCGAGGGACGCCGGCGTCGCGCGGGGATGCATCGGCAGCGGGTAGTCGCGGTAGACGAAGCGGATGCGGTCGCCGTAGGTCTCCAGGACCCGGTCCACCGTCGGCTGCGCCCGGCGGCAGTAGGGGCACTGGTAGTCGGAGAACTCGACCATGGTGACCGCGGCGTCCTTGGGCCCCATGCTCGGCTCGCCGGCGGGGACCGGCACCTCGACCCGGGGGGGCTCCAGCACGACCCGAACCTTGGCCCCAGCGCGAAGGCCGTCCAGGAACTGCGACCGGACCTCGTTCTCCTTCATCTGTCGGAGGTAGCGCGTGATGTCCGGGCTGATCTGCTCCAGCGTCCGGCCGCCCATGCGCGCCTTGTTCGACTCGTAGAACGCGCTGATCTCCTCCTCGGACGGGTCCGACACCTTGTCGGTCACCTCGGCCTGCATCAGGGCCTCGACGGTCACCCCACGCTTCTCGGCCTCCTTCGCGATCAGCCGCTCGTTGACGATGCTGTTGAAGCCGCCGGCCAGGATGTCGTACTCCTGCTGGCGCAGGGGGATGAGCTGCTGGGAGACCTTCTCGCTCACCTCGCCTCGGGTCACGGCCTCGTCGCCAATGTAGCCGACGACCTCGTCCTTCGCGGCCAGGCTGGATCCGCCCGCGGCCAGGGCCAGCAGGAGGGTGGCGGTCCACATCGTTGCTGCTCTCATCGGTCGGTCCTTTCGGGTACGGGGTCCAGTGTCGGGTTCGGGTATCGAGAGGGGAATATATCGGTCCCGACACCGCCGGTCCAACGGCCCCGCCGCAGCACCGCGGTCAAGCCGCTCAAACTACTGATCAGGAATGGCTTAACGTCCCGCCGGGTCACGGGGGCGGGATGACGTAGCTCACGGTGGCCTGCCGCACCAGGATCTCCTCGCCGGTGACCGGGTCCAGCAGGCGGACCCCCAGGGTATAGGTCCCTCCGGGCTCCGTGTCGAACACCCGGTCCACCAGCGGGATCGTGCGGGAGGAGCCCGGCGCCAGCGTCTCCGTGGTGTGCGGGTCCTGCAGCGGCAGCGCGGCTCCGTTCGGCAGCACCCCCCAGGCCTTCTCCTCCACCTCGATCGGGACCTCGCACGTGTTGGCGATCTCTGCCTGGGCGATGAGGCGGTCGCCCGGCTGCAGGAGCACGGAGTTGGCGGTCAGGCTCAGGCTGGGAGCGCAGGGCCCGCCGAAGTAGATGTCGTCGAGGCTGTACTGGCCGTCCTGCGACTGGATCGTCAGGTCCACGCTCGTGAACGGGACGTCGCTGATCAGCCCGAAGAAGCTCTCTCCCCCGTTGCCGTTCGACGCCATCAGGTAGGAGATGTTGTTCACGCGGACGAACAGGCCGGAGTCCAGATCCGTCGCCCAGAATCCGAGGCTGGACACCGGGGCGTCGAACTGGATGCGGATCGCCGCCGACTCCAGGAAGCTCCCGGTGTCCGCCGCGACGTACCGGGAGCCTCCCGGGGTGACGTTGTGGTTCCCGGCCACGGCGAACGGAGCGATCTTGAGGGCCTCCCGGTCCGACAGGAGACGCAGGCCGTCGAGCGGCAGGGAGTCGACCCCCGGACCGTCCAGCGTCCCCACAGGGGCCTCGTCCTCGAAGTCCTCGACCGCCAGGGTGCCGGCCTGGGCCAGGAACGGGGCGGGATCGTCGAACACGTCGACGGCCTCCAGGGCCTCGAGGTCCGAGGCGGAGACGCTGATGGAGGGGACGACGAAGACGCGGTCCGCCTCCCCGGCGAGAAGGGCGGTCGCCAAGCAGCCGGCCGCCACGATGCCGAACACCCAGGGTCCTCGTCTCATGGCTTTTTCCCCCTGGCGCCGATC
>JASFRI010000182.1:0-8317 GCA_050115015.1 Acidobacteriota bacterium | reverse complement strand
CGGCTCCGCGCCGCTGTCGGCGCATCTCTGGGAGCAGGTCCGGACCTGGTCCGGCACGAAGGAGGTGTTCAACGCCTACGGCATCACGGAGACCGGGAGCTGGGTGGCGGGGACGACCCTCGGGGAGTTCACGCCGGAGGATGGCCTGGTGGGTGTCCCCTGGGGAGCAGAGATCGCCATCCGGAACGCCGCGGAGCCGGAGTCCGTCTGGGACCCACGCGCGGCCTGCGCGCCGGAGACCCCGGGCTACGTCTGGCTGCGCACGCCGGCGCTCATGAAGGGGTACTTCGGGCGGGACGACCTCACGGAGCAGGTCGTCTCCCATGGCTGGTTCCTGACCGGGGACATCGGCCTGCTGGACAGCCGCGGCCGGCTCTACCTCAAGGGACGGGAGCGAGAGGAGATCAACAAGGGAGGGATGAAGGTCCACCCCGCCGACGTCGACGCCGTCGTCGAGCGCTTCGGGAAGGCGCGGGACGTCTGCACCTTCGGCTACGAGGACCGGTTGTTCGGCCAGAACGTCGGGATGGCGGTGGTCCTGGAGTCGACGGACGACGAGACCATCCGCGGGCTGCACCGCTGGCTGGGCGAGCACCTCGCGGAGCACAAGGTTCCCGTCCGCTGGTACGTCCTCGACGAGATCCCGCGCACCTCCCGGGGCAAGGTGAACCGCGCACAGGTGGAGGAGCGCTGCCGCGACGTGGCGCCGCTGGACCTGGCGCCGATCCTCTCGAGGGGAAAGTGAGCTCCACCGGCCTGCCGGCTCGAGGGGCGCACCGATGACGACCCGGGGCGAGCACCGTGCCCGGCTGATCGAGTTCCTCAGGACGATCCAGCGCCCGGATCGTCCGGTGGACCGGGTCGAGGACGACCAGGAGCTGCTGCAGCACGGCCTCGCCGACTCGCTGGCGCTGCTGGAGATCGTCACCTACCTCGAGACGAACTACGGCGTCGACTTCGTCGCCCAGGGACTGCTGCCGACGGACCTGTCGACGGTGAGGGCGATCCTGGACATCATCGAGAAGACCCGGCCACCGGAGACCGGTCCCGTATGAGCTCGCCGCTGGCGTGGGTCGAGGCGGTCCGGCAGCTCCACGAGAACCACCGGCTCGTCGCCGCCGCCCGGCACCCGATCGGCCGCTTCGCCGTGGTGATGGCGGCGGCGGTCCTGATGCTTCCCTTCGGCGCACTGCTGGGGATCGGGCGGAAGCCGATGCGCGAGATCGCCGGGACGGCGCTCCGGGAGCCGTCGTTCCCCTGGGCGATCGCGGTGGTGGTCGTCGTCGCCCTGGTCAGTCTCGCCCCGGACCTGCGCCGGTGGACCCTGTCCGCCGGCGCGGTCGTCGTCTTCGCGCTGATGCTCCTCGGCCGTGGGCGCGGGTCGCCGGAGCCCCTGGAGATCTGGAACTGGTCGGCGACCCGGGAGGCGCTGGCGGGCGTGACCCTCGCGTCCCAGGCCGGGGTCCTCGCGGCCTGCGGCGCGGTCTTCCTGGTCTGCTGGTGGACCGCCCGGAACCCCGGCCGCCTGCCCCGCCCGGTCCGGCGTGCGCCCCAGGTCACCCTGCACGCATTCTTCTGGCTCCTCGTGGCGATCGTCTGGCTCGCGCCGGGTGCCGCCTGGCGACCGTGGCTCGTGCTGTTCGCGGCGACGCTGTCGTTCACGCTGTGGCGGCTCGGCTACCTCCTGATGTCGGGAAAGCGCGGCTCCGCCGCCGGGACCGGAATCCAGGACCACCTCTTCTACATGTGGCCGTTCTGGGGGCAGCCGTCGGTCCTCCCCTACGGCAAGGGGTACGACTACCTGTCGACCCACGAGCGGGCGGACCCGGAGGCGTTTGCACGGGCGCAGCTCGGCGGCCTCAAGTTGCTGGTGCTGTCCCGGGCCTGGAGCCTGGTGGAGGTCGTCGCCGACCGGGCACTCCTGCGGAGCGGCGACGCCGGAGTCATCCCCCGGATCCACGACCTGGTGACCGGCGCGGCGACGGCCTCGATCCCGGTGGCCTGGACGAGCCTCTACGCGGAACTGGTGCTCTACACCGTGGAGTTGGCCGCGGCGGGCCACTTCTTCATCGGCTGCCTGCGCCTCTGCGGCTACGGGATCTACCGCAACACCTACAAGCCGCTGCTCTCCCGGACGATCCTCGACTTCTGGAACCGCTTCAACTTCTACTTCAAGGAGCTGCTGGTCGACTTCTTCTTCTTCCCCATCTACCTGCGCTGGTTCCGGGGCCGGCCGAAGCTGCGGATCTTCGCCGCGGTGATGGGCGCCGCCTGCGTCGGGAACCTCTACTTCTCGCTGATCCAGCGGCCGACCCTCTACGGGGCCGACATGCACGGCGTCTGGACCTCGTTGAACTCCCGGGCGTTCTACTGCCTGCTGCTGGGGCTGGGGGTGTGCGTCTCGATGATCCGCCAGCAGGCGCGCCGCGGCCACGTCGAGGCCGGGACCGGCCTGGCGCTCCGGATGCGGCACGCCCGGGCGATCTTCCTGGTCTGCACGTACTACGGGATCATCCACATCTGGAACCTGTGGGGGGACGACCCCATGACGTTCGCCGAGCGGACGAACTTCTTCCTGGGGCTGTTCGGCCTCCCGCCGCTGCTCGGGGGCGCCTGAAGAGGGGCCTCAGCCCTCCTCGCCGCCCGCAGGCGGCGGGCGTCGCTTCTGCAGGTTCGCGTCCAGGACGCGGTTGCACGCCGCCAGGTCGCCATGGGGCAGGCCGAGGTTCCCCAGGTCGCCGTCGTTGGCCAGCAGACGATCGAGCGTGGCGGCGATCGAGGCCAGCGCCGCCCCCAGGGCGGGCGTGCTGTAGTTCACCATCGACACGCCGAGTTGCTGCAACCGCCCCAGGCCGACGGGAGGCGAGACGCCGCCGGCGATCTGGTTGAACATGATCGGGACCGACACCGCCGCCCGCACCTCCCGCAGAAACTCCAGGGAGCGCAGTCCGTCCACCAGCACGCCGTCGGCACCGTTCTCCTCGAACGCCCGGACGCGGCGCAGGATCTCCTCGGGCTGGTCGGCGTCGGTCCGGGCCACGACGAAGAGAGCCGAGCGCGCCTCGAGGACGGCCCGCAGCTTGACGAGGTAGGCGTCCAGCTCCAGCAGCTCCTTGCCGGGAAGATGACCGCACTTCCGGGGCCGCCGCTGGTCCTCCATGACGATGGCCGAGGCGCCGAGGGCCTCGAGGCGGGCGGCCACGTGCGCGGCCAGCCGCGTGTCGGCGTAGCCGTCGTCGATGTCCACCAGGAGGTGGGCGTCGGGGATCACCGACCGGATGCGCTCCGCCAGGTCCAGGACGTCGGTCCAGGTCACGAAGCCGGAGTCCGGCAGGCCGTAGCGGCTGGCCGCCAGTCCGAAGCCGCTGAGGAAGATCCCCTCGAAGCGCTCGGCCACGAGGCTGGCGGAGAAGACGTCGTAGACGCCCAGGAAGCGGGTGACGGGGTGGGTGGCGAGGCGGCGGCGGAGTCGCTTCCCCGCGGACGGGACGGTCATGGTGTTCCTCGACGCGGATGCCACGGGAGCGGCCCTCGCCGGCCCCGGACGCACCGCGGCGCCATTTTACACGGGGACGGAGGCCTCCGTCCCCCCGTGCGGGAACGGGAGGACGGGTGCGTTGGACGCCAGAGGACCGATGGAGGACGGGTTGCGATCCGGCCCCCTCCGATACCCGCCCGGGTCGCCGGCCCGAACGCCTCAGGCTAGGCCCTGGAGCACCACGACGGTCCGGTCGTCGGAGCGCTCGCCGGGGCTGAAGCGTCGCACGGCCCGCTGCAGGGCACGACAGACGTGATCCGGAGGCAGGTGACGGAATGCCCGCAGCCCGGCGAGGAGACGGTCCTCGCCGAAGGGCTCGTCCCACTCGTCCGCGGCCTCGGTGAGGCCGTCGGTGACCAGCAGCACCGTGTCGCCCGGCGCGATCACGACCTCCGCCACGGACCCTTTCCACTCCGGGAAGAGGCCGAGGACCGTCCCGGTGGTTCCCGGTCGCTCCGCCGCTCCGCTCGCGCGCAGCACGAACAGCGGGCCCTGGCCCGCATTCGCGTAACGCAGGGTGTGCGTCGCGTCGTCGTATTCCCCGGTGAACAGGGTCGCAAAGCGGCTCTCCTCGGTGCACCTCCCGAATTCCCGGTTCACCGACTCCATGAGACGACGCAGGTCTCCTCCGCCCCTGCCGTACCCGCTCCGCAGGTGCCCCTGCAGGCCCGCCATGAGGATGGCCGCGGAGAGTCCCTTCCCTGCCACGTCGCCGATGACGATGCCGAGGCGACCCGGTCCGCCGTCGAGGAAGTCGTAGTAATCGCCGCCGACCCCCCGGGCGGCCACGCTCGACCCGGCGTAGCGGAGCGTGGCCATGGCGGGGCCGGCCGTGCGCAGGAGGCGCGACTGCACGACGCCCGCGCTGGCCAGCTCGAGCCGGAGCCGTCGAAGGGCTTCCCGGTCGTCCGCCGCCTGACGGCGGAGGTCGGCCGGGGGTCTGGACACGGTCGCGGCGTCGATCATCGTCCCGGCCTCATAGCAGGCACCCTGCAGTGGAGCCCCGTGGGAACTCGGCCTGGAGGAAACGCCGGTAGGCGAGCTCGTAGGCCGCCGCGAGCAGGGCGAGGCTCATGGCCCACACCAGCGGCGTGGCCCCGGGAATCGACTCGAGCTGCCGCAGCAAGATCCCGACGAACCCATCCAGCCTGTCCAGGTCCACCACGTCGAAGATGGCGAGCGCGAACGTCCCGAGATACATCGCCATGGCGGCGCCCAGGATCGCCCATAGAGTTCCCTTCCGGCGGGTGTCCTTGATCCCTTCCCGCAAGGTCTGCAGCACCAGGACCGTCAGGAGGAAGAACGGGCCGCCGGTCAGGAGCAGCATCAGCGGGAACATCGTCGCGGGCTGCCGCAGCCGCAGCCTGGGGAAGTCGCCGAGGAGGTTGAGCCGCTCCGTGCGCCCCACGACGGCACCGCCGGCGTCCACGTCCAGGTAGCGCTGCCGGATCTCCTCGGGTGGGATCACGGTGCCATAGGTGGCCTCGATCGCCCGGCTTAGCTGCAGCGCCACGAACTCGATGGAGCATCCCTCGGGGGTGCTGAAAGGGCTGTAGATGGAGGCACGGCCTCCGGGGAGAACCGGCTCGAGCCTCGACGGGCGGTGCGACTCGCCCCAGGGAGCCGAGTTCCGTGGCCAGCTCCCATCCCAGCGGATCGCCAGCGTGTTCCACGGAGCCAGGACCCAGTAGTGACCGTCGTCGTCCACCTGCCGGAAGTCCACCGCCGACGCGGTGGGCCGGAGAACCCGGGTGCCGATCTGGCCGGCCCCGAGCCCCACCGCGAGGACGAGGAACGACGGAAGTGCCAGCACGGCGAAGACGCGGCGCCTGGAGACGGGCAGGGAGTCCAGGAAGTGGAGGTTCAAGAGCCCCGGCCATAGGAACGCGATCAGCATGTACCACGCCATGGGGATCGTGGTGAGCCTCAGAGCCGTGGTCCCCTCGGTGTCCCACAGAAGGAAGAACGAGGACAGGAGCAGCCCAAGGAAGAGCACCAGCGGAAAGCCCAGCGCCAGGATCGCGTAGGGGATCGCCAGCTTCTTGTGCGAATCACGCCAGACCAGGGAGAAGAGGCGCCAGCCGTGGGCCAGGGGTCCCGGACGGCGAGTCCGGGTCGCCGGGACTGCCTCGCTCGGGGACCGGCGCCGGGGCTCGTCCGGCAGGGCGTCCGCGATCGCGAACGCGGGAGGCACCGAGGCCGCGTTCCGGCGGGCAAGGAGGAGGGCCATCGCGAGCGGGAGCACCGCGACGGGGAGGGGCGCCACGCTCAGCCCGAGCACGAGGACCAGACCGGCAGGGAACATCACGGCGACGGCGAGGAGATAGCCGCGGCGCAGTGGCGTCTTGTGGCGCGAGCGGCTCGCCCCTTGCAGGATCACCGCGGCCAGGAGGAAGGTGACCGCGAGGCTCGGCCCCAGTATGCCCATGCCGGGCTCGAACTGGACGCCGCGGGTCGGCGCGATCCTCGTGAACAGCATGTTGGCGAGCGCCATGGATGCCAGCGCGGCGCCGAGCAGCGACCATCCGGCAACCAGCACCGCGGTGAGATGGGCGCGCCACAGGGACGGCGCCGGCACCGGCAGGGTCAGCGCCAGGTCATCACACCGCGTGCGGTAGCCCGGAGTGAGGAGGAGTGCCAGCAGGCCCGCCCACAGGAGCGCTGCCCAGAGGAGGTACAGCGGCGACGGGGAGAGCGGGCTCTGCGGGGCCAGCCACCGCTGCATCGCGCCGCTGGCCATGAGGAACAGCGCGGCGTTGAGGGAGACCAGCGGGATCATCCTGGGCAGCCAGCGAACCACGGGATCGTGGCGCACCCAGACGGCGAGGCCGGGGGCCTGCCTGGACGCGGCGGTCACGACTGTCCTCCGACGATCTCGATGAACATCTCCTCGAGGTTCACGTTGCGGCAGCGCGTCTCCGCAACGTCCAGCTTGCGCTCGAGCAGCGATCGCGCCTGCGCCGGGCCGAGACGGAATACCGCGTGCATCGCACCCGCGCGCTCCCGTACCGCCATGCATCCGGGAAGCGACAGGACCGCCTCCCGTCCCGGCGCCACACCCGCGGGCAGCAGGGCCACCGAGAACTCCTCGCGCAGCTCATCGAGCTCGCTGTCCACGAGGACTCGACCATCGTGCAGCATGACCACCCGGTCGGCGAGCCGCTCCACGTCCGACATGTAGTGTGACGAGAACAGGATGGTCGACCCCGTTTCGTTCAGGAGCTGGATGGAGGTCTCCAGGAACTCCCGCCGCGCCGCGGGGTCTAGCCCCCCCGCCGGCTCATCGAGCACCAGGAGATCCGGCCGGTGCGCCACCGCGCAGAGGAGCGCCACCTGCCGCGCCTGTCCCTTGGAGAGCTGCTTGATCTTCGCACCAGTCGAGAGGTGGAAGCGCTCGCACAGCTCTCGCTCCATGCCGTCGTCCCAGTCGGGGTAGAGTCTCCGGTGGAGGTCGATGATGTCGCCGACGCGCAGAAACGGCGGCAGGATCTGATCCTCGCTGACGTAGCCGACCCGCCGTTTCACCTCCAGCGGCCGGACGCGGGGATCGACGTCGAATAGCCGCACGGATCCGCCCTGCGTCTGCAGCATCCCCATCGCGATGCGGATCAGCGTCGTCTTGCCCGCGCCGTTCTTCCCGAGCAGGCCCACGACCTGTCCGCTCTCGATACCGAAGCTCACGCCGCGAAGGACCTCGACGCCACGCTCGTAGGATCGGTGGATATCCTGGAACTCGACCAAGCTCATGTTTCCTTCTCCTCGCCCGTCGGCGCGGGTACCTCATCCAGCAAGCGCCGGAACATCTCCAGTGCGTCGCCGTCGGTGATACCGAGCTGGCGCGCCATCGTCACCGCGGCGGTCAGTCCCTCACGGAGCTGACCGAGCTTGCGGTCGCGCATCTGACCGGAGTCGATCGTCCGGACAACGAGCGGACGGCCCGGACGGCGCTCGACGACGTCTTCGCGCTCCAGCAGGCTGTAGGCCTTGCTGATGGTCATCGGGTTGATCCCAAGCTCCGAGGACAGCGCCCGGGTGGAGGGCAGTTCGTCTCCGGGCTTCAGGATCCCGCTGGCGACGTGGAACCGGATCTGGTCCATGAGCTGTCTGTATACCGGCACGCCGCTCTGGGGGTCGACGACGATCAACATCCTCTGGCTCCCCGGTTCAGTTCCGCGATCCAACCGGGCGCGGAAGCGCGAGCCGTGACGGTCCCTGGACCAGCGCGCGCAGCAACCGCATCGCGCGACGCGTGGCGGCCAGCAGTCCCCGGTCCTCCTCCCAGCGCAGTCCCGGCTCCGCGGACAGTCGCATCGTCCCCGACCGATCGATGGAGACCGATCCGGTCCAGGAAACGCCCAGCGTCGGACCGCCGACGCGGACCTCCAGGGTCGGGACGGTCGCCGCTCCAGTCGCCGGGCCTCCCGCATCCAGGCCGGCGAGCGCCAGGGTCAGCGTCACCACCATCATCCGGGCGACGAGGATCTTCTGATGTGCGTTCATCGGAACTTCCTCCTTCCTGCCATCCCCGCTGCCGGGGCCAGTGCATCAGCTTTCTAATACACCGTGATGATACGGTGTACTAGTGTATATGTCAAGTAATACGCCAGAGAAATCGCTGATCCGGGTCGGACCGCAGGATCTTGTTGAAAGCAATGCCCTTGAGACAAGAATCGGGGGCGAAATCAGCGTTAGCCCGGCCATTTCGGGGGCAAAAAGGGGGCTCTAAGCGAACCGACCTTTCGTTAGAGGTCCCATTTCAGGGGCAGAATGGGGATTCTA